>NZ_DDKU01000157.1:5096-5722 GCF_002339775.1 Thalassolituus sp. UBA2590 | reverse complement strand
GCAGGGCTCCATGCCCGGTGGTACCGAACGTAATTTCGAGAGTTACGGCGAGAAGCTTTCAGCCATGACAGACGAGCAGCGCGCTATCATCTGCGACCCTCAGACCAGCGGCGGTTTATTGATTGCCGTGCGCCCTGAGCAGGCAGCCAAGGTCGAGGCGATTCTTGCCGAAGAAGGCTTGCAGAATGAGTGCATTGGTGAGCTTGTCAGTGGCTCTGCGCCTGGTTCTGGCTCAGCCGTGCGCGTGACGATCAAAACAGGAAGTTAATCATGAGTCGCCCGGATACTGCTGACTTCAGAGCGCTGTTTTTGTCGGATACCCCGATGATGGATACCCGTGCACCGCTTGAGTTTAAAAAGGGGGCTTTTCCTCATACGGTCAGCTTGCCGTTAATGACGGATCAGGAGCGTGCGAAAGTCGGTACCTGCTATAAAAAGAAAGGCCAGGACGAAGCTATTAAACTCGGCCATCAGTTGGTGTCGGGTAAAACTAAGGATGAGCGAGTCGAAAAATGGCTCGCTTTTGCAAAAGAAAACCCAGAAGGCTATCTCTATTGTTTTCGAGGCGGTCTGCGCAGTCAGATTACGCAGCAATGGTTGAAAGAGGCGGGTTGCGAATACCCGCG
>NZ_DDKU01000157.1:0-4782 GCF_002339775.1 Thalassolituus sp. UBA2590 | reverse complement strand
ATACCCGCGCATTACCGGCGGCTACAAAGCCATGAGACGTTTCCTGATCGATACTCTCGAACGTGTTGTGGTTGAGAAACCTCTGGTCGTGGTTGCGGGGCAGACGGGGTGTGCAAAAACTGAATTACTGAAGCAGGTTCCGGCCAGTGTTGATCTTGAAGGTCTGGCGCATCACAGAGGCAGTACGTTTGGTAAACGCCCGGGTGGCCAGCCTGCACAGATCGGTTTTGAAAATGCTCTCGCGGTTGATTTGCTTCGTCACGAAGAATTTAAAGCGGATATGCCGGTTATTCTCGAAGATGAGAGCTTGTTAATCGGGCGTTGTGCATTGCCTGAAACCTTACGGAACCAAATGGCGAAGGCATCGCTTGTGATCGTTGAAGCGAGCTTCGAGTCCCGCGTTGAGCACAGTTATAACAATTACATTCTGAATAAATTAACCGAGTGGCAGCAGGCGCTTGGCACCGACGAGGGTTTTGCGGCGTTCGCTGATGATCTGCGTCAGAGCATGAGTAAAGTGGAGCGGCGCCTTGGCGGGGTTCGCCACCGCGCGATCACCGAGCTGCTCGAACACGCTATTCATCAACACGAGCAGGGCAATCCTGAATTACATCGTGAATGGATTGGTCATCTGCTTGAGCAATATTACGACCCTATGTATCAATACCAGCTGTCCCGTAAAAAGGGGCGCCTGGCCATGCGGGGCTCTTTCGATGAAGTGCGCGATTATCTGAACTCTCTTTCTGTATCTGATCTAAAAGGATAAATAATGATGTTACGTTCTGTTTTTGCAGCCGCAGCTGGCTTACTGATGAGTGCTGCGGCCGTCGCCGAAACCTTTACCTTTACGGCCATTCCTGACGCCGATGAAAGCCGTCTGAATGCACGCTTCGGTAAAGTGGCAGACTACCTGTCAGAGCAGCTGGGCGTGGATGTAAAATACATCCCGGTAAAATCCTATCCTGCGGCGATTACGGCATTCCGCAATGATCAGGTACAGCTGGCCTGGTTCGGTGGTTTGTCTGGTGTACAGGCGCGTGCACTGGTTGAGGGATCAGAAGCTATTGCTCAAGGCTATGAAGATCAGTTCTTTAAAACCTATATCATTGCTAACACCAGCACCGAGATCGAAGCATCTGATGAACTGCCAGAAGATATTAAAGGCAAGACGTTTACCTTTGGTTCAAAGGGTTCTACCTCTGGCCGCCTGATGCCTGAATTCTTTATCCGTGAAGCCTTTAATGCATCCCCTGATGAGCTGTTCAGCCGTGTGGGTTTCTCGGGTGATCACAGCCGTACTATTGCGCAGGTACAGAGTGGTGTGTATCAGGTCGGTGCTGTGAACTACAGCGTTTGGGATACCGAAGTGGAAGAAGGCAAGATCGACACAGATAAAGTTAAAGTGATCTGGACGACGCCTACCTATCCGGATTATCAGTGGACGATTCGTGGTGATGTCGACGCCCGCTATGGCGAGGGCTTTAAAGAAAAAGTCAGAACCGCGCTGCTGGATATGAAAGACGAAGATCTGCTTGCGAGCTTCCCGCGTAAGTCGTTTGTTCCTGCGAGCAACGATGACTATGCCCCGATTGAACGCACAGGCAAAGCCATCGGCCTGCTGGATTAATCATGCAGGGTCAGGCCATGTTCCAGCTTACCGGAGCGTCTTTTGCGCACGATGATCAGCTTGTGCTGCACGACATTAGTCTGGAAATTCGTGACGGTGAAAAAGTCGCTCTTGTGGGCCCATCGGGTGCGGGTAAGTCAACGCTACTTTCGCTTCTATGGAAGCAGCAGCCTGACGCCGTTGCTTTGTGCCCGCAGGAAAGTGGCTTGGTGGATCTGTTATCCACCTATCAGAATATTTATATGGGCGGGTTATCCCGCTTTTCGACGCTTTATAATCTCATCAACCTCATTCGCCCTTGGGCCGCTCGTCGTGAAGAAGTCGCTCGCGTTGCGCGTACCTTAGGTATCGAAGATAAACTCTGGAACTCGCCGGATCAGTTGTCTGGCGGGCAACGCCAGCGTGTTGCGCTCGGGCGTGCTCTGTATCGCAATAAGTCTGTATTTATGGGTGATGAGCCCGTGTCTTCGCTTGACCCCGAGCAGGGCGAACAATTATTGATGCACGTGCTTCAGCAACATACGACGGCGATCGTTGCCATTCACAGCCCGGAATTAGCGGCTAAGCATTTTGATCGCATTATTGCCTTAAAAGACGGTCGCATTTTCGGCGACTGGCAAGCGGCAGAGTTGGATCTCAGTACCCTCGAAACCGTTTATCAGGATGCCTGACATGGGCGGTAAGAGTGTTTCCCTAGCTAAAGGTGAAAAGTCTAAAGCTGAAAAGCCTAAAGGCAAAAAGTCTACCGGCGCACGCTTTCGGGACCTGAGTCTGTGGTTTGTGCTTGTTGCCATTGTTTCTTTGTTCTTCGCCGATATTTTTCTGTATCAGCCTGACCCCTGGGAAGAGTTTACCCGCATAGGCTGGGGCATGGTGACGCCGTTCTGGCCGGACGCGAATGAGCTTCTGATGTCTGCACTGTATACCGTCAGTTTTGCCTTGCTCGGTGTGGCAGTGTCGGCAGCCTTAGGCGTGTTACTGGCCATCTGGTTTCACTGGCGTGTGGTCAGAGTATTTTCTGCCGTTATCCGCTCGGTGCATGAAATTTTCTGGGGCCTGCTGTTTATGCAGGTATTTGGTCTCAGTGCATTAACGGGCTTGTTGGCGATTATTATTCCTTTCGCAGGCATTTTTGCGAAAGTCTTTTCAGATATCTTTCATCAGCAGTCTTCTGCGACGGTCGATACACTTGCAGGCTCCAGTCGTTTAAGCCGTTTCTTTTATGGATGGATACCACAGGCCTGGCCAGCCATGCGCTCATATATTCGTTACCGCTTTGAGTGCGCACTGCGGTCGAGTGCGATTCTGGGCTTTATTGGCCTGCCAACATTAGGGTTTCATCTGGAGACCGCTTTCCGTCAGGGAGACTACAGCGAAGCAGCGGCGGTATTCTGGGTGTTTCTGTTATTGATAGGCACCGTCAGGTTCTGGTTTTACAAAAAGCTCTTGCCAGCCTATCTGCTGGGCGCTGTGTTTATGCTGCCAGAAATGCCGCCCGTGAATGCGAGTTTCGTGTGGCAGTTTTTTACTCAGGATTTATGGCCCAGCCCATTACTGAACGGCGACCTTCCGGGCGCGATGAGTTGGTACGGCAATGTATTGGCTGATGAAGTTGGTCCTGCACTGATACAGACGATTGCTATTACACAAGCGGCGCTGGTTCTCAGTGGGGTAATGGCGCTGGCCTGGTATCCGTTCGCCAGTCGTTGGCTTGTCGGGCGGTATTACTGGGTAGGGCGGTTTAAACTTCTGGTATTGAGGTCTGTCCCTGAGCTGATGTTGGCGTACCTATTTATGTTGCTGTTTGGCCCTTCGGCCTTGCCAGCGATTTTTGCGCTTGCGTTGCATAATGGCGGCCTGATTGCGTTTCTTCTTGCTAATCACAGTCAGGATGCGGCTGCTCAGCAGAGGCAGGATTCTCCCTCTGGGTTAGCGCGCTATTTCTATCAGGACTTGCCTCAGCGTTACCCGGCGTTTCTGGCTCTGCTGTTTTACCGTTGGGAAGTTATCATGCGTGAGAGTGCCATGATGGGCGTGTTGGGTATTGCGACGCTGGGCTTTTATGTTGACTCTGCGTTTGAGGAGATCCGCTTCGATAAAGCGTTTTTCCTGATCCTTGTCGCCGCAGCATTGAATGTTATCGTGGATAGCCTGTCTCGCCGCTTGCGTAAAGCGGCCGGTTTAAAAACACCGCGGATGTAGTATGTCGATTGCCTTTCTTTTTATTTCAGCCATCTGTTGGACGCTGTTTGATCTCTCACGTAAAAAACTGGTCGCCAACGAGACGCCTCTGGCGCTGACTCTGGCATTCAATGTCGGGGCGATCCCTCTATATCTTGCGGCATATTTTATAGCCTCTGATTCCACCGTGTCGGCTGGATACTGGCTTCCGTCTTTGGTAGCGGCTGCACTTGCGGCAATGGCGGCAGTTGGTTTTATTACGGCGCTCAAGCTGGGGGATGTGGCTAAGGTTATTCCAGTACTGGCACTGACGCCGGTGATTTCGACATTGGCTGCAGGGTGGCTGTTGGATGAATCATTGAGCGTGTACCAGTGGCTCGCCATGCTAGTTACCGTGGTGGCGATCGGTGGTGCGCAGGGCGGTTTGCACCATGTTAAGGGAAAGCCTTTTCTTCTGATGTTGCTGGTCTGCTTTGGCTGGGGCGTTGGTATTGTCTTTGATAAGCAGGCGCTGGAGCACAGTGGGCCTTTCTTTCATGGTGTCGTGCAAACAACGTTAGGGGCGCTATTGATTGCGACTTACGCCTTTACAACGAAAACCCCGGCAAGGTTACAGGGGCAGGCGTTAAGGCTGATACCTGCTCTCTTGATCTTTGTTGGTGCCGTTGTCTTTCAGTGGCTTGCGCTCGACGGTCTGGATGCGGGGATTGTTGAGACCGTCAAACGCAGTGTCGGCATTGTTGGAGCTTTATTAGGTGGTTTGTTATTGTTCAGAGAGGCCATAACAAAAGCGCAGGTATTCTGGTGCATTGTGATTCTGGCCTGCATTCCGGTAATTCTTCAGCCCGAGGTGTGAAATGAACAAGAAGGTTCTGATCGGTATCGCAGACGGTACCGAAGAGTTGGAAGCCGTCACTATCATCGACGTGCTGCGCCGAGCGGAGGTCGACGTCACGGTGGCTTCGGTGGCGCCA
>NZ_DDKU01000137.1:0-17957 GCF_002339775.1 Thalassolituus sp. UBA2590 | reverse complement strand
TGCCGACTTCGATGGTTACAGTTCATTTGATCAATACCTCCGTGACTATGAGCGCCAGTCTGCTGATGTCCGCCTGATGTCAGGCACTGATGGCCGTCTATTTAATAACACTACTGACTGGGTAGCAGGCATCTACGCCATGCAGCGCAACGAAGACCTGACCCGCAACTACACCTACGATCCAGTATTCACCAGTAAGCTGACGTCCACATCAATTGCGGCCTATGGTGAACTTAACTCCGATCTGTCATCCACACTGCGCCTGATCACAGGTCTACGTGTTGAAAACTGGGCAAACGATTTCGAAGACAACACTGGCCTGAGTGAAGGCACCGACGAAACCTTGGTCGGCGGCCGTATTACACTGGAAGCACTGGTGAGCAACGAGCACCTGGCCTACGCAACACTGGCGCGCGGCTATAAAGCCGGTGGCGTGAACAGCGAACCCGTGCTGGATGATGAACTGCGTACCTTCGACGCCGAAATCAACCACAGCATTGAGCTGGGTCTGAAATCATCACTGCTGGCTGACAGTCTGAAAACTCGCATTGCCGCGTTCTACATCGACCGCACAGACCAGCAGATCAAGAACTCGTTCAGCTACATGGAAGATGGGGCGCCGAAGTTCAAGGATTACATCGGTAACACCAAACAAGGCAAAAACTACGGCATTGAGCTGGAATCTGACTGGGACATCACTGAGCGTCTGAACTGGGCGCTGAGCTACGGCTACCTGATCACAGAAATCGGCGAATACACCTATGAATCTGAATACTACGGTGTATTCGTTCAGGACGGTCGTCAGCAGACACATGCTCCTCAGTACAGCGCATCTACCGCACTGACCTATGGTCTGACTGATGCTTTGTCTGTACGTCTGGAAAGCGAAGCTAAAGATGAGTTCTACTTCTCAGACAGCCATGATCTCCAGTCAGAAGCCTACGTCCTTTGGCATGCCCGTATCGCCTACGCCAAGCCAGACTATGAGGTCAGCCTGTATGGCCGTAACCTGACCGACCGTGATTACGAAGTACGCGGTTTCGGATTTGGTAACGACCCTCGCGATGGCTACTCCTCGTACGGCTATGTCCAGTACGGCGAGCCTCTGACTTACGGTGTCGAAGGTAAGCTGTATTTCTGACCTTTATGCAGGAGAGGATCTTATCCCCGAGCATCGGCAATAACGGTGTTCGGGAAGAAGCTTCCCTCCTACACATCAAACACTGGAGAACACTATGGAAATCTCAGTAGAAATCAGCAAATACCCATTAGCAGACGACTATATCCCGGCGATCAAAAGCTTTATCGACCGTCTGAATACCATCGACGGCCTGACCGTTGTCACCAACACCATGAGTACTCAGGTATTCGGCGACCACGAGCTGGTGATGAACACCCTGCGCGATGAAATGAAGCTGAGCTGGGAAACCTACGGCAAAGCGATTTTCGTCTGTAAGTTTATCGGCGTGAATCTTGACCCGGCGCTGAACCCCCACGGCTAACACGGCGAGCAGTGCTCGGCCTTACCGCATGTAGGGTGCGCACTGCACACCATTCATTTTGATCAAATACGAACACCGGGAGCCACCATGCTCAACACCATTATTTCAGGCGCGATTGAATACGCTCAGACAATGAGTCACTGGGAGACCACTGCGGTACTTCTGGGTGTTGCCTATCTGGTGCTTGCGATGCGTCAGAGTCAATGGTGCTGGTACGCGGCTTTTGGCAGCACAGCGATCTTCAGCTGGCTCTTCTTTGATGTGTCGCTGGTGATGGAGTCTGCGCTGAATGTTTACTATCTGGCGATGGCTGTTTACGGCTGGCTGGCCTGGCGTAATGGTTCTGCGGAATCACCGGACCTCCCGGTTCAACGTTGGGGAGTTCAGCAGCATGGCATCGCCATTGGCGGTGTTGTGCTGATCAGTCTGATCAGTGGATGGCTGCTGACGAACAATACCAATGCGGCTCTGCCCTATCTGGATTCATTCACCACCTGGGGAGCCGTACTCACGACCTGGATGGTAACACGCAAAATACTGGAAAACTGGCTGTACTGGGTCGTGATCAACGCTGCAGCAATCTATCTCTATATAGACCGCGGGCTCTACCTGACGGCTGTACTGATGGCCTTTTATGTCGTGCTCGCGGTGGGTGGTTACCTGTTATGGCGCAGAGACTATCAAGCCCAACAAGCGTCACCTCAGGCTGCTTAGTGAGCTTAGATATGATTCCTGAACAGATTCTGGCTGAGTGGCATCAGTGGGGATTAGCGTCACCACCTGACTCTATCCTGAGCATCCACGGAGGCCTGACCAACCAGAACTATCTGATCCGCAGTGAGGGAACCGAAGTGCTGCTGCGTCTGAATAATACGGCAACATCACTGGGTATTTACCGCGACGAAGAGCTGGCAATTCACCAGCATATGGCCAAAGCAGGGCTTACCCCAGCCTTGAGATATCACTCGTCTGAGCTTGATTATTGGGTACGTGATTTTATCCCCGGAACACCCCTCGCTGCCGCGCCATCAGACGACGATCTTCAGGCAGCAACGAAAGTGCTTTCTACTGTCCACGCCCAGCGCCCCCGGGCCAACCTGCATACTCTCGATGTCCAGGCCGCATGCGCTCAGTATCTTGCCCAGTGCGATGGCTATTCAGAAGCTGTCATCAGACTGAAAGAAGAAGTGTCTCAGCTTGTACCTCTCCCTGCCGATGACGCCTGCTTGTGCCACCTTGACCCTTTGCCCGCGAATTGGCTGCGCGATAGCGAAGGTAAACTCTGGCTGCTGGATTGGGAATACGCAGCACTGGCCCACCCGTCTCTCGACTACGCCGCCCTTCAGCTGCAATTACCAGAGAATAAGCAGGCCTTGTTCGAATCATTCATTCCTGAGAATCTTCGTGCGGTGATGGCCGACGCGCGCGCACAGGTTCGGTTACTGGATCTCTCATGGCGACTGGCACACGCGACCGGATAAACTCCCTGCTTGGTTAGGTGACGCCATATCCAGAGCCACAATTGCCTCTGATAATTGAACGCTCGGTACTTCAGTGAACGGCCTTGATGAATATGAGCACAAAGCGATGCTATCAAAGGCTTGGGTTGCCAGGCATATCCAGAGAGGGAAGAAGGAGACGCGGACACCCGACCGACAGGCGCTTTGAAATTGTTCTGGAAGGAAGTTATCTGGGCACCAGCGTCCGCCAGCGGATCTGATCCTGCTTTAGCCAGCTTTCTTCAGGTCAGGTACTTCTCACCGGAAGTACCTTCTCTTTTCGTTATCAGTTATCACCGTAGACAATTTTATATTTTAATTTGTCGAACCACTGCGTGCTCAGAAGCACCCGCATCCACCACTGAATTTTCGCGCTGGGGCCGACCAGATAACGTGGCTTAGGTTTTTTTGCTGCCAGGGCTTCAAGCACTGTATTAACCACAACTTCTGGTTTCACAGCCTTATCGACGCTTTTGCGCACCGCGTCTTCCGAGCGTTTCGAGTCGGCTTCATAAAACTTACGTATTTCTTCAGGCTGGCGCGCTAATTTTTCATGCACCGCCGAAAATGTTTTTTCCCACAACGGGGTGGCCACTGCTCCCGGATTAATCAGAATCGTTTCAATACCAAAACGACGAAGCTCAACTCTGAGCACATCGCTCAATCCCTCGATCGCATATTTAGACGCTACGTACGCACCGGCAAAAGGCCAGGCGACTAAACCGGATGTCGAACTGACATTAATAATCCGCCCTTTGGTCTCGCGCAAAAATGGCAACAGGCTCCGGATCATGCGTGCTGTACCGATCAGGTTGGTTTCCATTTGCCACTGGAGATCGTCATCACTCTGAATTTCCAGAGGGCCAATCACTGCGACACCGGCGTTATTAATCAGGGCATCGACTTTAATATTTTCATTCCGCAGCAGCTCAACCAATGCATTAACCTGTTCAGGATTACAGACATCCAGTGCAACAGGTCGTATGTTGGCATGAGCATCCCCCAGACGATCCAGGTCTTCCTGCTTACGGGCACCTGCGAAGACGGTATACCCCTGACCAGCTAATTGCTCAGCCAGAGAAAAGCCAATACCGGTAGAAGCACCCGTGATTACAATCGCCATTATTTTTCACTCCACTTAAACTGACTGCGGAACAAAGGTCGCGGCATCACCTGCAACGCACGGGAAACCATACGAATCTGCCAAGGGAAAACATATCGCATTTTCCTGCGCTTAATTGCCCGGGCAATTTTTCGGGCAGCCCGTTCAGAGTCCATCAGGAATGGCATTTTTTCGAGATCAGGATGCGTTGCCCGCGCCAGCGGTGTATCGATGTATCCCGGCATAATCGCCGAAACCGAGATATTCTGATCGGCGTAACGGAGTGACAAGCTTTCACACAGCATGTTCACCGCCGCTTTAGAGGCACAATAGGCTGGCGTCTGACCAAAACCATTGAGGCCTGCTGCACTGGAAAGAATTGCGATTGAGCCAAATCCCTGTGCCTGCATCATCGGCAGTGCACCTTCAACGGAGTTGAGCGCGCCACGCAAATTCACATCCAGAATAAGGTTAGAGCGATCAAAATCCAGAGGACGCCCCTGAACCGGCGATCCATCATTCACGCCTGCCGCCGCAATAAGAATATCCAGCGAACCCTGAGCAAACTCACCAATAACCTGAATGCAGGATTCGCGTGAGGTCACGTCAAGTGAGTAAAATTCAACGAGTTCAGGCTGATCAGGAAAAGCACGGATAAAATCATCATGATCGCCGCCGCAGACTCCGACCCGATGACCGTATTTCAGATAGTATCTGGCCAGAGCAGCCCCGATACCCCCAGTTCCCCCGGTGATGAAGACGTTCATATGACTCCCTGCTTGTCTTTTTAATAGCGGCGCGATTTTATAACCGCCCTGAAAAACGGGCAAGGACGCCGGGACTAAACGGCACTATTCGGCGCAAAGTATCCTTTTTGGACAACTATCGGGATTAGCGAGTTTTATCCAGCATAGAGTGCACACATTTCAATTTACCGACCACCACTGGATTGATCACAAATGGGTAGGCATCCGCCAGCCCCATGCTGCGGTTCAGTGCATTCAGCTTGACACTGAACTCGCCCCAGCAGTCGATCAGCCGCTGAGGATCACAGATGCCCTCATCCTGTGGCAGAGTCAGCCCCGCGTATTGACCAAAATCGATCAGATCCCACTCCCGCGCGGTTTCAAGCGTGTCGATAATGTGCAGGTAATGAGCAAAGGTTTCGGCCCAGTCTTCCCACGGATGCATCGACGCGTAGGCACTGATAAATTGACTGCGCCAGCTCTGATCTTCCGGATCTCGGGCATAATGCTTATCCAGAGCAGCCTGATACGAGAGATCGGGATCTCCAAACACCTCGCGGAACCTGATCAGGCGAGCCTCGTCCGGCTTGACCAGTAAATCCCAGTAAAAGTGCCCGACCTCGTGGCGGAAATGCCCAAGCAACGTCCGGTACTGCTCACCCATATCAACGCGCATGCGATGGCGGGCAACGTCATCCGCCTCTGCAAGGTTAATCGTGATATCACCCTGTGCGTGCCCAGTGAACACGGCAGCAACATGCGTCAATGGCGTGCGGAAATGGTCACTCGCGTCTTTATCCGCCATGAAGTGAAAGCTAAGTCCTTCCGGCGACTGCCGTTTATCTGGCATCGGTAGACTGAGTGAATCCAGAGTAAACAGCAGGCGACGCTTGGCCCTTTCCAGATTGCCCCAGAGCTCAGCGTGCCCCTCGACCGTCAGGTCTGGAATATTGTCGTTAAAGTGGCAGGCAAAGCAGAGCGCGGGTTCGGCGCCTATACGATCCGCAGGAATCATGGCGTTACAGACACCGCTCGCACGATTAGCACAAGGTACATAGTCGCGGCCCTTGTAATGAAAGCCGCCGTCTTTATTCTGATCGAATACCAGCATGTCGCGCTCTTCAAAACACCAACCGACCTGACGCTGGCAGCTCAGGCATTGGGTATTCTCAAAAAACAGCGCGACGGGTTTGCTATCACCAGCAGTGCAGTCACACGAAAAATAGCGCATAAGACGTTCAGCCTTTCGATAAGGATTTACCGCGATGCCAACGCAGGCGATCCCGGTATTCCGTAGGTTGTTTATGCGCTGGGAGTTCTTCGCTGCGGCTTTTTGCCATACGCGCGGCCAACAGGCGACTCAGCCAGAAACGCAGCGCAGCACCACGCAGAACGGTATTCCACATGCCACTCTCAAACTCCGACAGCGGGCGGACACTTTGATATCCAATAAGAAGCGCCTCGAAGCGCTTTGGGTCGAGGCCGCTATCGTCAGAAGCACACCAATCGTTGGCAACAATCGCCAGGTCATACAGCCATGCACCTTCGCAAGCGTTGTAGAGATCGAGGATCGCGGTCAGCTCATCGCCATCAAAGAGCGCGTTGTCATGAAACAGATCCGCGTGAATCCAACCATGGGGCAACTGACACCACTGAGCTCGCTGAGCTTTCTGGAACGCCAGTTCGTCGGTTAGCAGCGCCTTGTCGCTCGCTTCCAGATCGGTAGATAGCTCTGGCGCGATACTCTGCCACCAGTCATAGCCGCGCTCGTCATGGCGCGGATCAGGCAGATCACTGGAGGCCAGATGAAACTCCGCCAATTCGCGACCGATAGCCTCGCATTGCTGCTCCGATAACTGATCTGGATGAGACCCGGTAAAACGTCGGCACAGTATCGCGGGTTTATTCTTCAGGCTGTGCAGCCAAACGCCCGACGCACCTTCCACCGGACTCGGGACGCACAGATCTTTCTCCCCCAGATGACGGGCCAGCCGGACAAAATTACGGACTTCATCCGGCGCATGATGCTCAAACAGAGTAAGCACATACTCACCCTGTGAGCTAGTCACTGCATAGTTGGAGTTTTCAATACCGGCACTAATCGGCGAGTGTTCCACCAGTTCACCGAGATCGAAATGTGACAGCAGATCAGATACATCTGCTGCCGTCAGAGAGGTATAAACCGCCATAGGAAATCAGATCACCAGCGAAACAGTACCCACTTCGGCACCCGCATATTCGGGGCATCCGTGCGCTCAAATTCTTCCGCTTCGCTTTGAGTTGGTGTCAGGTAATACGCTGGGCCGACTTTCGGCTGTACCTTGATCTCAACGATCTCGCCGTTTACCCGGAACTCGTAATAAGTATTGTCGCCATCGTTGCGAATGGTCACTGTTTCACCGGCAGGTTCGGCGGCCAGCGCACTCGCTGAGATTACAGCGGAGAGAACTGCAGAGATAAGGCCAACAGCCAGAGTTTTTGGCATCTTCATGGTAGACTTCCCGTCCAGTAACGTCGTTAACACCAGTGTACCTGAGAGGGCTGGTAAGCGTCAGTCTTCCTTTGATTTCAAGGCCAAACCAAGATGTCTGAGACCGCAAAACCTGTGATTCTTGTTGATGGGTCGTCGTACCTGTTCCGTGCATTTCACGCGATCCCGATGCTGACCAACTCCAAAGGTCTTCACACCAACGCCATCAAGGGCGTGATCAGTATGGTGAAGCGGCTCAACAAAGATTACCCGGAGTCTCAGGTCATCGTGATTTTCGATGCCAAAGGCAAAACCTTCCGAAACGACATCTACCCGGAATACAAAGCGCACCGCCCGCCCATGCCCGATGAACTGCGAGAGCAGATCGAACCGATTCATAACATCATCCGCGCCATGGGCCTGCCGCTGTTAATTATCGACGGCGTTGAAGCCGACGACGTGATCGGCACCCTCGCCGCGCAGGCGTTAGAACACAAACAGGACGTAATCGTATCCACCGGCGATAAAGACATGGCCCAGCTGGTGAACGAGCACGTCTCGCTGATTAACACCATGAACGACGTCTTCATGGATGTAGACGGCGTGAAAGAAAAATTCGGTGTCCCGCCAGAGCACATCATCGACTACCTAGCGCTCATGGGCGACAAAGTCGATAACATTCCCGGCGTGCCCAAAGTCGGTGAAAAAACCGCCGTCGGCCTGGTTGCCGGTTTAGGTTCACTGGAAGACATTTACGCCAACCTCGATAAAGTCAAAGAGCTGAGCTTCCGTGGCGCAAAAACCCTCGCGCCAAAGCTCGAAGAACACAAAGATCAGGCCTTCCTGTCGAAAGAACTCGCGACCATTAAGTGCGACGTTGAACTTGAGCAAAGCCTGACCGAAATCAAAAGTGTCGAGCCGGATCAGGAAACTCTACTGGGCTTATTCCGCGATATGGAATTCAAAGCCTGGATTGCCGAACTGTCGGATGAAGTAGGCGACGACGTCGCAGCAAAAGTAGCGGCCAGCGCGACGAACTCTTCTTCTAAGGCTTCGACGGCGACAGCATCTGAAACTGACGACGAAGAAAATATTCCAACGCCAGACGTATTCACGGGCAAAGGCGAATACGAAATACTTTTCGAACAGGCCGAGCTTGATCACTGGATCGATCAATTAAAATCCAGCGAATTATTCGCCTTCGATACCGAGACTACGTCGCTGAATTATAAAGACGCCGAAATTGTCGGCGTGTCTTTTTGTACTGAGGCAGGCAAAGCCGCCTACGTACCACTGGCCCACGACTATGCAGGCGCACCTGAACAACTCGACCGCGATGCCGTGCTCGCACAGTTAAAGCCGATCTTAGACGATAAAAATCTGAAAAAAGTCGGCCAGCATATGAAATACGATGCGCATGTATTAGCGAATTATGGCATCCAGTTAAAAGGCGTGGAATTCGATACCATGCTTGAATCCTATGTGCTGGATTCCGTCGCGACTAAGCATGACATGGACAGCCTGTCACTCAAGTACCTCGGCCATAAAACCGTTAAGTACGAAGACATCGCAGGCAAAGGAGCAAAACAGCTGACCTTTAACCAGATCGGCATTGAAGAAGCAGGCCCGTATGCCGCTGAAGACGCCGACATCACGCTGCGCCTGCATCAGATGCTGTGGCCGCAGCTGGCTGCCCGTAAAGCGCAATCCAAAGTCTTTAAAGACATCGAAATGCCGGTCATGCCGGTACTGTTCGAAATGGAAGAGAACGGCGCCTTAATCGACGCAGAAAAGCTCCACGAGCAAAGCGCTCAGATTGAACAACGCCTGCAGGAATTGGAGCGCGCTGCCCACGACAGCGCCGGTCAGGTATTTAACCTGGGTTCACCAAAACAGTTAGCCGAAATCCTGTTTGAGAAGCAGGGCCTGCCGGTTGTTAAAAAGACACCGAAAGGCGCGCCTTCAACCGCTGAAGAAGTGCTGCAGGAACTCGCCGAAGAATACGAGCTGCCGCGTCTTATTCTTGAAAATCGCGGACTGGCCAAACTAAAAAGTACCTACACCGACAAGCTACCATTAATGATGAACAGCAAAACCGGTCGGGTGCACACGTCTTACCATCAGGCCGTGGCAGCTACTGGTCGTTTATCGTCGACTGACCCGAATTTGCAGAATATTCCGATCCGTTCAGAAGAAGGCCGCAAGATCCGTCAGGCGTTTATTGCCCCAGAAGGCTACAAACTGGTCGCGGCCGATTACAGCCAGATTGAACTAAGAATCATGGCGCACTTATCAGGTGACCAAGGCTTAGTCAGCGCCTTTGCGGAAGACCGCGACGTTCACCGCGCGACTGCCGCCGAAGTCTTTGGCGAGAAAGAAGAAGACGTCACCGACAATCAGCGTCGCAGCGCCAAAGCGATTAACTTCGGTCTGATTTACGGCATGTCAGCCTTTGGCTTAGCCAAGCAGCTCGGCATTGCCCGTGGCGAAGCCCAGGATTACGTGAGTAAATACTTCGAGCGTTATCCGGGCGTGCGCGAATACATGGACAACACCCGCGAACAAGCGAAAGAACAGGGCTACGTTGAAACTCTCTACGGCCGCCGTCTGTACCTGCCGGATATCCGTTCATCCAACGTCCAGCGCCGCCAACATGCCGAACGCACCGCGATCAACGCGCCCATGCAAGGCACCGCCGCCGACATCATTAAACGCGCAATGATCCGCGTACACGAATGGCTGCCAGCCTCAGGCTACGACGCCAAACTGCTGATGCAGGTACACGATGAACTGATCCTTGAAGTACGCGAAGATCAGGCCGAAACCTTTGCGGTAGAACTGAAAACCCAGATGCAATGCGCAGCGACGTTAGACGTGCCGCTCATTGTGGATGTGGGTATTGGGGATAACTGGGAACAGGCGCATTAAGCGCCTGTTTTTCTACAGAAAAATCTTCGCCAAATTTTCTTCAAATACAACACCACCAAGATTCTCTTTGATAGCAATATCTCTGAATTCATCACAGCACATTAAAAAACTATTATGTGCAAACCCTGGTTTAAACAATGCCTTGCCAGATATTTTTTCGGATTTCAGAGTAAGTGATGTAGGAATATGAAGAGAGTCTTCTGAATCTATCTGAAACTTAGATTGTTCAGCATCAATAGAATCGCCGCCGATACTATCGAGACAGTTAAAAAGCCAGAAACCATCTTCCAGCGGTAAAAACTCTCCAGCACCGGATAAAAGACTCTCTAGCGCTGATTTAGCTTTAGAGCTGAGCACCAAACACGAATAGTTCCAGACAGAAATATCGGGGACTTGGTTTGTCTTTGTATCAGATTCGAATATCACTGAAACTGGATTCCAATCATCTTTTAGACGATCAATAAGTGTTTCATTTTTTTGTGAAAACCATACTTTGACGCCGTCGAACTGCTTTCGCATCGCTCTGAAATCTACAAAAGCCTCATGATAACTTTTTACGTTATTCAGCAAGCGATAGGTTGTCATAGGGTTCGTTCCATTTTCCTTTAGGGAGCATTACTTCTTCTGGAAAGCTAGCATGTAAAAGATCACTACGTGTTGCTAATAAGCGTGAGCGCATAACCTGCTCACTGAACACACCGGCAAATCGGATGTTTAACCAAGCGTAATAATTATGGCGATGAATACGGCTATGAGGCACAGCTTTCGGGTATGGCTGCTGTCCTGCGTATTTCGTTCGGGAAGGTAACCAACAACCGTTATGCGCATCATCAATGCCAATCTGGAGTTCAGCAAGTAGTGCCCGTAATTGCCAAGACCGTGTATCACCGCCGGCAATAATAGCATGCGCATGCCAATAGGGGCTCGGTCTCGCAAAGCCTTCCGCCCGCATATGATCTCCCAATTTCAGGGAACAGTGCTTTTCATCCTCGAGCTCATCAACGTCTTTCGCCTGACATTCCTGGCGGTATTGCGCAAGACCTGCTTGCACCTGTGCAACCGCTTGAATACGACCACGCTCATGCTGCACGAAACGGCGCCAACGATCAGGATCTTCTTTCAATTTGATATTCTGAGCTAACCGAGCCTTGTAACCATTTAAGGCACGCTCTAACGAAGTCTGAAGCGCGTATGGCACGTCTTTTTGCGGTTCCATCCTAAATTCTTCCTAGATGCTCATCCATTAATGTTGGACGATGCCAACACGAAACCACTGCAATCATATGACCCCCCTCTGCATCTATCAAATAAATGGTGTCATTGATCCTTCGGACTGCCAATTCGTCCTTTATACTGCGCGATAGAACGACCTAAGTGCGCGGAGTTGTTTGCTGAACGCAGCAAATGTACCGTTTCCATCAGGCTGCTGTAATCATGGAGAGACATCACCACCACGACGCCTTCACCAGAGCCATTGATAACGATGGGCTCTGCGTCGTTAACAACCTGATCAAGTACGTTATTAAAATTGTCTCTCGCTTCGGTAAACGGGATTGTTTTCATAGGCCATCCGCTGATCGGTTAATCATTTGCGCTATTTTTTAGTGTTCTGCCGGTATCTCACTCGTCGTGTTCTGCCTACCCAGCACTCGCATGATCTCTACGTAGCCATTATTGATCTGATAGTAGATGCTATCCGCACCACATACGCAGCGCCGATAGCCCAACCGGACATGATCAACCATTGGGTAGGTTAATGGATTCTCTGCAATGGACTCGAATCTTCCAATCAATGCGTTGTAATACTTCTCGGCCTGAGCGTCGCCAAACTCCCGAACGCCAAACCAGTAAATCCGCGCAAGATCCATCTTCGCTTGTTTACTTATTTTATAGGTCATCCCGTCCTAATCCGTTTTTGATTTCCTGCAGTATCTCTGCCGGTGTCTGATCTGTGAAGCCGCTGCGTTCACCTTCAACAAGGCGCGCCCGAATCCACTCAACTTCCCGTTGGGCTTCCTGTTCTCTGAGCTGACGCTCACGAATCAGCTCGCGCAGCACTTCGCTTTCGTTGCCGTAATGCCCGGCACTGATCTGGGCTTTGAGCCAGGCATCCTGCTGATCGGTGACGGTAATGCTCTTTTTGACCATGGCCATAAAAAGGTTACTCCAATACTCTTTTATACTACTTAGTAGGATAATAGCGGTGACTTGATCGACGGGTCAATTGGCTGCAAACTAACCAAATCAAACGATTCGCATGGTTTGAACGATATGAACAAGATGACTGCCAATCAGGCAAAAACGCATTTCGGCGAGTTACTATTACAGAGTCAGCGGGAGCCGGTGCAGATCACCAAAAATGGCAAGCCAGCGGCAGTGGTGCTTTCGGCGGAAGATTACGCCTCGAATGAAGAACTGAAACTGCAGCTACTGCAATTGAGAGCGGTACAGGCAGAAAAAGACGTAGCGTCTGGCCTGACGACCGATGGCGATGCCTTCCTGAGCGAGTTAACGCAACAGGATTGACCCCTGCTCCCTACTCCCTACTGAAACGCTATGACTCATTACTCGCTCACGAATGCTGCTCAGGCAGACTTACACCAACTCAAGGTTTACTCAGATGAGCGCTGGGGAGTGCCTCATACGCGCGAATATCTGATGGCGTTGCGCACCAGCTTACAGACGCTCGCAGAGAATCCCGGAATAGGCAAACACCGCCCGGAGGTCAGTGCTTCAAGCTACAGTTTTCCGTTTCGTAGCCATGTGATTTATTACCTCAGCGCCGAAGCTGGGATCACGATATTTGCGGTGTTGCACAAACGGATGGTACCCGAAAAACATCTGAGGCCTGAAATCTGAGGTCTGCTGAGCTGGGCGCTTCTGGACTGGGCGCCCCTCAAGAGAAGCGCCCAATATTACTCAGCTGATCTGCGGAATAATCTCTTCCATCATGCGCTCGGCGTTGGCGGCAATGGTCAAGGCCGGGTTAGCCGAGCCGCTAGAGCCAGGAATCGCTGCGCCGTCGACCACGAACAAACCTTCTACCCCGTAGACTTTACCACTGAGGTCACAGGCACTGCCCATGGCAACACCACCAAGCGGATGCCAGGTGCCGAACCAACCTGCTTCGTTGATCTTACCGCCACCGCTCTGCACCATTTTTTCCATGGTGTGTACGAGGGCATTGTGGGAGTTTTCATTGGCGTCGCGATCCCAGTTAAGTTTGATCTTGTCCGTCCAACGATTGTAGGTAACGCGGGAGTTCTGATCCGGCACCACCATGCCCATCTGTAACTGAGTAAATTCCTTTGCAACTGATGTCGGCGAGTGCATGTAGCCAGTGATCTTATATGGGTTTTCGGTATCGAAGGCCGCAATAGATGGTGGCCCACCCTGAATCGGTGCAGTCGAAGTGTTGATGTCGTTACGGCCCATCAGTTCATCACCGTTGGTACCCCACTCCGCACCGACCTGATCGTTCAGGCCCGGAATATCGCCACGTTCTTTTGCGCGCAGCAGCAGACGTGTGGTGTGCAGCGAACCTGCGCCCATGAAGAGATAGTCACACTCAATTACGTGCTTACCGGTGATTTTGCCTTTTTCGTCCAGCATGTCGCAGGTAACGCGATAGCCACCGCCACTGTTGGCGTGAATATCGGTCACAAGATGCTGCGGACTAATGGTGACGTTACCTGTCGCTTCGGCATCGACCAGATAGTTGCGGTCGAGAGTGTTTTTCGCGCCGCTGTTGCAGCCGAATACGTATTCGCCGACAGAGGCATACCGTGGTTTGGTGCCGTTAAGTTCTTCGCGGATGACATCCCAGTCAAAGCTGACGTGGCTACGCACAACTTCAAGGCCAGCGTCTTCTGCGCTTTGGATAAACTCACGCTTGGATGTGTAATTCGGGTGATTCAGTACATCGTCCGGAATCGGACCGCCACTGATGCGATCGAGCACGCGCGGATAATAGACCTGATCCATGTCGGTGTAGGACAACATGGGCAGCGCATCTTCGAAGGCTTCTCGTTTAGGCTGCAGCAATACACCACCGTATACAACAGAGCCGCCGCCTAAGCAGGCACCACAGCCCACAGCGATTGACGAATCGACGAAGTATTCCACCATGCCCATGGAGCCCGGTATCAGTGAGCTTGGGTTGGTCCAGAGAACGGTGTCGTTGATCTTCAGAGTCGAGCCAGTTTCTGCCAGCGTTGGGTAGCTCCCTTCACCTTCGTATTCCCAGTGTTTGCCACGCTCGAGCAGCATGGTCTGAATGCCCGCTTCGGCCAGGCGCAGTGTGGCAACTGAGCCACCAAATCCGGAGCCTATCACCAGCGCTTTGGTCTGCGAACGAGTTGTTCTGGTAAACCAGCCTGCATTGGCTGTTGGAGCAGTTGAGGCTGCAGCAGCGACACCCGCCGCGGCTGAGCTTTGTATGAACTTACGTCGATTCATCTTGGCCATTTTTATTCTTCTTTTTAGTTTTTCTGTGTACGAACGGTGCAATAGAGTTTCCACAGTTAGCCTGCTACGCGCAGATTACCCGCGCAATACGGGTGTGTAGCATCGGCTCGAATAGACCAAGAATTTGGAGGAATATGAGAAAAAGGGATAAAAAAAGGCCCGGCAGCCATTGGGGGAAACTGTCGGGCCAACTTCGGATCATTGGGGGAAGTACCGAAGGAAAAAGAACTACCCTTCGCGTTCAAGTGACCTCAATCACACTTAATCGCAGGAGGAATATTTTAACTATAGACCCTATTTTCAACTTTGCCGTGCGATCCATCACGTTTTAAGACAGATTTGTCATTATGTCTGTCTTTTAGCTTCATTCTGGCTATATCAGGTGTTCAACAACCCTGAAATGAATAATTTAACCGATACTTGGCCATATAAGACCGTTCTTACGACCTGTCTGGCCCGAAGAATCGTATACGTGAGCCCTGACATAAGTGAGACTGGTCTGCCACGTAACACCACACTACAAAAATAAATATGGTGACGAAATGAAGCCTATCAATACCATGCGCTCTGCTCTTGCGGTCACGATGACTGCACTGGCGTCGGTCAGCTACGCTGACGAGCTGTGTAACCCAACCTCTCTGAATACCTGTGCTTTGCCATTCCCTTCGACTTACTGGATGGAAGACGATGCAATGAGCCCAACAGGTAAGACCATCCAGGTCTCCAACGCCATGATCCGTCCAGAGATACTGGCTCAGTTGCCAGCGGATGAAGGATTTACTCCGGAAGGTATCTTTAATGGCGCCAGTGGTTTTTCCGCTGCCAGTGCCGCTGTTTTCGAGTTTAACAGTGCGCCAGATGCGGCCTCTCTGCCTGAGAATGGTGGCGCTGCCGTCGTCGCCATCGATCTGACTACCGGTAGTCAGGTTCCGGTTCGTGCCGTCATCAGTGAGTACTCACAATCCGATAAAGTGAATGGCACCGCACATGTGGTTGAGGTTTATCCTCAGTCTCGCTGGGAATACGGGCACGAAATCGTAGTGGCGATCACGACAGATCTGGATCTGGAGTCACCAGAAGCAGGCCTGGTATCGAAGATTTTATCTGGCACTGCAGATCAACGGGCCTATACACAGGATCTGATCTCCACTCTGACGGCCAACGGTGTAAATCCGTTGAGCGTACGCAATGCCACCCGCTTTCTGGTACGCGATCGCGCAGAAGTGATCGAGCCAGTATTCAACGCCATTGCTGACGTTCGTGATCGCGAACACCCAGTACGTAACCTCGACGTGAGTTACAACTACACCAACCGTGACGTTGCCGCTCGCGTTGAAGGTGAAGTTCTGGTTTACAACTATCGTATGAAAAACGGTACGAGCAACGTGGATTACGACGCTGAGCCTATGGAACAGTGGGTTGAATTCCGCCTGACTCTGCCTGCAGCGTCGCGCGATGGTGCTGCTCCGGTTGCTTTGTATGCGCATGGTCTGGGCGCTAACAAAGAAAGTGATGGCGTGGTATCTACCATGAACGCTGAAATCGGCGTTGCCACCTTCTCAATTGGATTTCCAAACCACGGCGCACGTGGCGATGCGGATGGTGGCTACGTGTTGGCGAACGTCAGCACCGATAAGCTGGGTATCCCGGTGGGTATGATTAACCAGAACGCGATCGACTTCGCATCAGCGCATCGTGCACTGGAAACCACTCTGGCGGACATTGATGTAGTTGGCAAGAAAAGCTGGCGCAGCTGGTACGGCAACAAAGCCGATGGTGTTGCTGACATCGATTCAACTCAGGTCATGATGCAAGGTACTTCGCTCGGCGGCGTATTGGGTTCAACCTACGGCGCAGTCAGCCCTACTATCAAAGGCGGCGTATACCATGTGACGGGGGTAGGTGTGACCAGCATTCTGGCCAACTCGATCCTGTGGGTTCCTATGTTCTCGAATCTGGTGCCCTCTGAAGCGAATGGCGCAGAAGCTATTATGCTGCGTGGTGCAATTCAGCAAACGCTGGATCACGGTGATTCGATCAACTACATCGATATGTTCCGTCATCCACAGCTTGGTAATGAGGCTCGTCCACTGATGCTGACTAACGGTGCTGGCGACACGATCGTACCGAACTCAAGCAGTGTTGCTGCCGCTAACCTGGCTGATCTGCCGATTGTTGGCGAGCCGCTGTTCGATATGCCAAATGTGCGTGTTGAGAGCGACTTTGACGAGGATGGCTATGGTATCCGCCACTACAAGCCGGTTGTTGGAACCGTTCCTCTGATCTGGGAGGGTGAATTCGCTGAAGAAGCATCCCATGCCTCTGCGCACCTGATTTTTGCTCGCGCTTCGGATCGCCCTGATCAACAGGACTTCATCAAACGCTTTATCTTTAAAGACTGACGACTGAACCGTAAAAAAGGAGGCAACAGCCTCCTTTTTTTACGAAATACTAAAGAATTTACTCATTCCTGAGCAATAAACGGTGCATCCAGCCACTGAGTCAGTTTGCTCTGTAGATCACCTAACCCCTCACGATTATGGCTTGAGAAGGTCTGGACCGTAACAAGGTCGCCCAGATCAGCAACGGCCTTTTTAACTTTTAACAACGTCGTTTTCGCAGGCCCACGCTTAAGCTTATCTGACTTAGTCAGCAAGATATGAACAGGCATACCGGCTTCTGCAGCCCAGTCAAGCATAGCGTTGTCGAAGTCCTTGAGAGGGTGGCGGATGTCCATCAGGAGAACCAACCCGCACAGCGCCTGACGACGATTCAGATAGGTTTCGAGCTCCTTCTGCCACTCATTCTTCTTATCGACCGGAACTTTTGCGTAGCCGTAACCGGGCAAATCGACCAAGGCCAGCTTACTTTCGCCAAGGCGGAAGAAGTTGATCAATTGCGTTCGTCCGGGAGTTTTACTGGTACGAGCCAGCTTCTTATTCGCCGTTAACGTATTGAGTGCACTGGATTTACCGGCGTTAGAACGCCCGGCAAACGCGACCTCACGGATGATGTCCGTCGGGCACTGGCTCAGTTTGGCAGCGCTCTTTTCGAACTCGGCATTGGTGTAAATCAAGGTTTCCTGAGCTGACATAAGGTATTGGTAATGACCGTCCGGAAAATAATGGTATATAATGAGCGCCCTTCAGCGCAGATCCTATTCTATCATAGAGGGATAATTCTGAAGTGGTGTGTTTGTCGGAAACCTGTGGCTATAACTAAAGAGAGAGATCAGACCATGAA
>NZ_DDKU01000158.1:0-40851 GCF_002339775.1 Thalassolituus sp. UBA2590 | reverse complement strand
TCGTAGGTGCGTTCAATCAGTTCATCGCGTGCCTGTACCAGTACCTGAACAGTGACATCTTCTGGTATCTGGCGGGCCTCGATCAGCCAGCGGGCGAAGTCGAAGTCAGGTTGTGACGCCGATGGAAAACCGATTTCAATTTCTTTAAAGCCCATGCGCACCAGCAAGGCCCACATCTGTTTTTTCTGCTCAACGGTCATAGGATCAATAAGCGCCTGGTTACCATCACGTAGATCCACAGAACACCAGAGTGGCGCTTTGCTCAGGGCGTTCGATGGCCACTGGCGGTCGTCAAGCGTCACGCGCGGAAAGGCGCGGTATTTGGTGTGATTGAAGCGTGGGTTCGTAGGCGTCGTCATTGTCGTATCCGTTATCTGTCCGTTGGTTCTGAATGGGTAGTTTCAGTTGGTTTTAAGACTGTCTGGCTGGCCCGTAACTGCCTTTTGAGTGTTACTTCGGTCAGCTTTTTGAGCTTCCCGCCACCGGGCTCTGATTGGAGTCACCGGCTGCCTTCACAGTATGGATATAGTGTATGCCTGTTATTGCGAAGAATGATTGCAAATGTGCCTTTCAAAACGATTGATCGAGCAATAAGTATCTGTAATTATAATATTTATTGGCTAAATATTGCTTCTGAGGGCGAGCCGATGGCTAAAATAACTCCTGTGGTGCTTGATCGCACCGACCGACACCTCCTGGAGCTCCTGCAGCAGGATGGCAGTCTCAGTAATCTTGAGCTTGCCGATAAAGTCGGCTTATCTCCGTCGCCGTGCTCGCGCCGTGTGAAAGCGTTGGAGGATAGCGGGCTGATTACGGGCTACCGGGCGCTGTTAGACGCCCGTAAGCTTGGCCTCGACCTGCTGGCACTGATCAATATCAGCATGGACCGTCATACCCCAGAGCGTTTCAATAACTTCGAGGAGAAGCTGACCGCCTGCCCGGAAGTGCTGGAGTGCTATCTGATTACCGGCCAGTCAGCCGATTATGTGCTTAAGGTGCTGGTAGAGGACATGGACGCCTATCAGCAGTTTCTTTTGGGCACCCTGACACGGATTGAAGGCGTCAGCGGCGTACACTCTTCATTTGTAATGCGTAAAGTTGTGGACCGTACTGCGATTCCAATTCCCCGATAGGGTCTATACTTCGGGATACATTACAGAATCTGAGTGTCGCCAGTGACTTCGATTGATAAAAAGCTCACCCTTCAGGTAGTTATCTGGAGCCTTCTTGCCGGACTGGTTTTCAGCGGCATACAGATGGTGGTGGATTATCGCGATGCTCAGAAAAACTTTGATCAATCTGTTAATACCCTGTTAGAGCGATCTACCTCTACGGCTGCGCTGGCACTGTATAACTATGATCAACGCAGTCTGACCGCAGGGCTCGATAGTATGCTCACCCACCCTGGGGTTGTTGCTGCCCAGGTCAGCGAAGTAAATACTGACTTTATGATCCGTCAGGGCAGTGTGTCTGGTCGTCAGGAGTTACTGGAATTCACCACCGAGCTCTTCGTGCCTCAGCAGTATCGCACGGCCAACGCCGCGCCGCCGTCGGTCATTGGGGAAGTCACGCTTTTTGCTGACAAATCTGAGATCAACGCAGGTTTCGAGCGCCGCGCAATCATTGTGCTTCTGGCAGATCTGGGCCGCACAGTAACACTGATCGTTGTTCTTTTGATTGTACTTCGTTTACGTCTGACTGGGCCGGTCCGACGCCTGACCCGGCGCTTGATCGAAACCGACATTCATAGTCCTACTCAACTTAATATCGAAGTCGAGGAGTCGCTGGCTGGTACAGAGCTGGATGACCTGACATCGAAGATGCGTGATCTCTTATCGGCGATGCAATCGCAGATGGAGCGGCGACAGGCCGCTGAGCAGAAAGCGAAGCAGTTGAATGAGCAGTTGGAAGAAAAGGTACATGCCCGAACGCGCGAACTGCACGAGAGTAATACTAACCTGCAAGCCAGCCTTGATCAGTTGCAAAAAATGCAGGCGCTGCTTTTGCAGGCCCAGCGAATGGCCTCTCTGGGGCATCTTGCTGCCGGCGTCGCTCACGAAATCAATAACCCTGTCGCTGTGGTGTACAGCAATATCGCGACGTTGAGTGAATATCTCAGTGAGTTGATCAGCCTCGCCGAAGAGTATCAGCATGCCGAAGATAAAATTAACGATAACGAATTGCGCTTAGCGCTGGAGAAAATGCGCGAGGCGATTGACCTGGCCTTCGTGAAAGACGATGGGCCAGAGTTAATTTCAGCATCGAAACATAGCCTTGAGCGGGTCAGGAATATCATCAGTGAATTGAGAACCTTTGCCGATTCTGACTCGCTCGAGCGTGAGAAAGTGCGGCTGAATGATCTGTTGCGCGAAGCTGTGCGCACAGTCGATGGCTGCCAACGGGATGAAATCCGACTGATCAGTCTGGTCGACGAGGATCTTGAGGTCGAGGTTGTTCCATCTCAGGTGAGACTAATCCTCGGCAAAATACTGGAAAATGCCTGTGAGGCAATGCCAGCGGGGGGCAATATCGAAATTGCTTCGGAAGTCGATGATGCCAACATCAACCTGGTGATCAAAGACAGTGGCTGTGGTATGGATTCGGGCCAGTTGGAAAAAGCGATCAACCCTTTCTATAGCAATAAGGCCGTCGGTGAGGGAACCGGCCTGGGCCTGACCGTCGCCTACAACCTGATGTTAAATCAGGGCGGTGAATTGAGCATGGCCAGTGAGGAAGGTCATGGCACTATGGTTGTTCTTAAGTTTCCCAGAGATAATGTGCTCTTCTGAAGCGCTCCCCTGATTGAACCCATCTCCCGGTTAGGGTAGTTTCCAGCTGAACTGCTCTGACAACGGAAACACGTCATGTCTAAAAAATCTTCATCTGGTGGCCTGGTTTACTCCACTGAATTTGGTCGTGCCTGCCCGGGTTGCGGCGAGCCTGTTGATCAGTGTGTCTGTGATCAGGAGCAGGTGCCCGAGGGCGACGGTATTGTCAGGGTCGCGCGTGAAACCAAAGGTCGCGGCGGCAAGGTCATGACTCTGGTGTCGGGCGTGCCTCTTGTTGGTAGTGAGTTGAAAACACTGGCAAAAGAACTGAAAAAGAAGTGTGGTACGGGCGGTGCTCTCAAAGATGGTGTGATTGAGATTCAGGGCGAACAGCGTGATCTGCTGGTCTCTGAGCTGACTAAGCGTGGATTTACTGTCAAAAAAGTAGGGGGCTGATATTGGCCAAGGCTCTGATTGTCTATGCTCATCCTGCGCATCAGCGCTCAAGAGCAAATCGTGCTCTGTTGAACCGGATCAGCGATCTGCATAACGTCACCGTGCATGATCTATATGAAACCTATCCGGATTTCTTTATCGACGTAGAGGCCGAGCAGAAGCTGCTTCTGGAACACGACGTTATCGTAATTCAGCATCCTGTGTACTGGTACAACATGCCAGCGCTTTTGCGTGAATGGCAGGATCTTGTATTGGAATACGGTTACGCCTACGGGCGTAAGCAGCAGCGTCTGGCAGGCAAATATATGTGGGTTGTATTGACGGCCGGGGCACCAGAGCATACTTACAGCGACACTGGTGTTAATGAGCGCCCGTTGAGTGAGTATTTTCTTCATTACCCGCGGATGGCGAACGTTTGTCATCTGGAAATGAAACCCACCTTTGAGGTTTATCATGGTCGTCATTCTCCGGATGAGGACCTTGATAAAACGGTTGAGCAGTATCGGTCCTGTCTGTTGAAGTACCTGAAGGAGCACCCGGGCGATGCATGAAGCTGGCTTCCTTATGCAGGCGTTTGTCTTTCTGGCCGCCGCGGTGATTGCGGTGCCTATTGCAGCGCGCCTTGGCCTGGGCTCTGTTCTCGGCTATCTCTGTGCGGGCGCTGTGATCGGCCCGTTTGCGCTGGGTCTGATTGGTCAGGATATCGAAGAGGTGATGCACTTCGCTGAGTTCGGTGTCGTGATGATGCTGTTTCTCGTGGGGTTAGAACTTGACCCATCGAAGCTCTGGCGCATGCGTGTACCCATTGTGGGTATGGGCGGGCTGCAGGTCGTACTCACTACTGCCGTGATTGCCGGTATAGCGCTTATCTATCTCGACAACTGGCAGCATGCGGTCGTCGTCGGCATGGTTCTGTCGTTATCATCTACCGCCATTGTTCTTCAGACCCTGAACGAAAAAGGTCTGATGAAAAATGACAGCGGCCAGTCCGCATTTGCCGTGCTGCTGTTTCAGGATATTGCCGTCATTCCTATGCTTGCCGTGCTGCCGTTGTTGGCGGTGGCTGAGGTCGGTACTTATAGCGATAAACATAATCTGCCGGGCTATCAGAGTGCTCTGATGGTATTGGGTGTGGTTATCGGGATCGTTGTTGTCGGTCGCTGGCTGAGCCGCTCGGTATTCCGCATTATTGCTGAAACCCGTCTACGCGAAATGTTTACTGCGACAGCACTCTTTCTGGTGGTCGGCATTGCTTTACTGATGGAGCACATTGGTCTGTCTCCGGCGCTGGGTACGTTTGTCGCTGGTGTGGTTCTGGCGAACTCTGAATATCGCCATGAATTAGAAGCCGAGGTCGAGCCTTTTAAAGGGCTGCTGCTGGCGCTCTTCTTTATCTCTGTGGGGGCCTCGATCGACTTTGCGCTGCTGATGGAAAACCCATGGCCAATTTTCGCCATGGTTGGCGGACTGGTACTGATTAAGCTGGTGATTCTGCTGGTACTGGGTAAGGCCTTCGGCCTCAGTAGCCGCAGTAATGCCATCTTTACTTTCTCGTTGGCGCAGGCCGGTGAATTTGCTTTTGTGCTGTTCAGTTTTGCATCTGCGCAGGATGTATTGCCGCCATACATTATTGACCCACTGACGCTTGTTGTTGCTTTATCGATGGCACTGACACCATTACTGTTTGTTATCAATGAGCGCTTTGTGTTGCCGCGCCTGCGCGGAGTGAAAGCATCCGAACGTCCCCACGATGCGATTAAACAACCGGAAGGGAAGGCGATCCTTGTAGGGTTTGGTCGTTTTGGCCAGATTGTAGGGCGTCTGTTGCGTATGAACGGCTTTGAAATTACCGTACTTGAGCACGATGCTGCTCAGGTGGATCTTGTCCGTAACTTTGGCCACAAAGTTTACTACGGTGATGCCGCCCGGATGGATCTGCTGGAAACCGCAGGCATTGAAGACGTGGATTTGCTGGTACTGGCGATTGATGATCATCAGCGGATGTTGAAAACCATCCATCAGGTTAAGCGTCATCATCCGGATATTAAGATTCTGGCGCGAGCCGCTGGGCGCCGTGAGGCCGCTGAATTAATTCACGCCGGTGCTGACCATATTGAGCGGGAAACCTTTGATTCGGCGCTGTCGATGGGCCGTATGGCACTTTCGCTGATGGGATTCCGTGCCTACCAGGCACAACGAGCGGCACAGCTGTTTAAGCACCACGACAAGAAGAGCCTGTACGCTCTTAGTGAAGTAATCGAGGACGATAAGAAGTATCTGACGGTTGCCAAACAGCACGCCACCGATCTGGAAAAAGTGCTTAAGTCAGACGATCAGGCGAATACCGAACTCGACGACAGAGGCTGGGACAGTGGCAGTTGATCCTGTGAGTCTGTGCGGCCTCGACATTGCCGATGATGAGGCGGGCATGGCCTGTGCCCTTGAGCTGGCAGCTCTGGCAGCAGAGCAGGGTGAAGTGCCAGTAGGGGCTGTGATCGTCAGTGAGGGCAAAATCATTGGCGTCGGATCAAATTCGCCGATCACTGGTCTCGACCCAACTGCTCACGCGGAGGTTAACGCGATTCGTGATGCTGCACAGCGGATCGGAAACTACCGGCTGAGTGGCGCGACGCTCTATGTCACAGTTGAGCCCTGCAGTATGTGTTCAGGTGCGATTATTCACAGCCGGATCGGGCGGGTGGTTTACGGCACTACCGAGCCCAAAGCGGGCGTGGTGGAAAGCGCTGAGTGCTTCTTTGAAAAGCCCTTTCTGAACTGGCAGGTAGAGGTCGTGGGCGGCGTAAAGGCTGAGCAATGTGCTACCACCATGACCGAGTTTTTTGCTGCGCGAAGAGCAGGTAAAAAGAAGCTCAAGAAAGCCTCGCCTGCGGCAGACTGAATTTTAAGTACTTTGCGCTTCAGAGCAGGGGTGGAATAACCGTCACGGGCACATCGGAGTCCTGAATGCTGTCGTTGTCGGTCTCGTCTGCGACAACCTGCTCTTCATTCCAGATCAGAACATCGTAATAACGACGGATATTCTGAACATAGGTCACTGGCTCCTGGCCACGCGCATAGCCATAACGCGTCTGGCGGTAGTAGCGCTGCTGAGTCAATAACGGCAGTACCTTTTTCACATCGATCCACAGATCCGGGTTACGCCCTAGTTTCTCCGCCAGTCTGCGGGCATCCTCAAGGTGGCCGAAGCCGACGTTGTAGGCGGCCAGCGCCATCCAGGTGCGGTCCGGCTCGTGCACTGACTCATCGAGACGCTCGCGTAACCCAGCGAGGTAACGGCTACCGCCAGCAATACTCTGTGATGGGTCGAGGCGGTTGGTAACGCCTAGCTCACCTGCGGTTCTCAGGGTCAGCATCATCAGGCCTCTGACGCCTGTGAATGAACGCGCGCGTGGATTCCAGTGACTTTCCTGATAGCCCATAGCGGCGAGCAGGCGCCAGTCGAAACCGTGTTTCTCCGCGGCTGCTTTGAAGTCTTTCTCGTAGCGGGGCAAGACCTTGCGGCTATGACGCAGGAATCGATGAGCGCCGACATAGTCAAACTGCCCGACGTGACCATAAAACCGCTCAGACAGTTCGGCCATGAGTACGCCGGTCTCGGGGCGGTAGAAAAAGTCGAAAGTCCGGTCGCGCAGAGAATCATCTGCGCGGCGCGGCATAACCCAGGCAACGGTCTGAATTTCACCCAGAGTAAATGCGACATCGAGGTTCGGAAGGTACGAACGCATGAGGCGAAATTCGTTCGAGTTCACCAGCGTAAAATCCAGCTCGCGGTCAGACACCATCTGCAGCAGGTCAGACGCATCCAGCTCGCTGGTTTCCCGCCATGAAAGCGAGGGCAGCTCGGTTTTCTGCCAGTGCCTGAGCGTACGTGCGTGCCGTGACTTAGCCGGAACCATCAGGCGCCCGGTTTGCAGGTCTTCAATCGATTCAGGTTTTGTGGTGCGCAGACGGTAAACGATCTGCTCTGATATTGAGGAGTAGGTTGGGCCATACACAACCGGGTAGCCTGATGTCTGCTCTTTGGTGAACCCCGCTGCTGATATATGTGCATCGCCATTTTCGAGAGCTTCCATGGCTGTTTGCAGATTATCAACGACCATCAGTTCAAGCTCTACGCCCAGGTAATCCGCAAAAGACTCGACGAGTTCGTACTCGTACCCTGTCGCGCCGTGGCGCTCTTCATAATAGGTGGTGGGATTGTTACGTGTAACAACGATCAGACGACCATCTTCAATAATCCGGTCGAGCAGAGTGGGGTGTCGGCTGCTCACAAGCAGTGCAACCACAACGAGTGTGGTCAGTACACGTCTTGTATTCCTTATGGTGTTCAGCAGCCTGGTCATAAGTATTTTACATCTCCCTTGGACTTGAGAGTTTAGCTCCTGTGAATGAGTTAAAACAGCGATGCGGGAGAATTTTACCTTCGCCTTAAGCAGTGAATTGCAGGTAGTACTTTGAAATATATACAGAAAATAGAGTTTGTCTGGCACAACATGCCACTCTGACCTCAGGAACAGACTGTTCTTTCAGTCATATCTGTTTTTCTATTGCTTCACCTTCCGTATGGCAGATGAAGGGCTGATCCAGTACAATTCGGCCTCATTTTTTTCCTGTTATGAGTCGAACCACCATGCTTGAGCTGCGTGGCGCCCCGGCGCTTTCCTCATTCCGTCAGAACAAAATCCTTAACAAGCTGCAGTCAGCGGTGCCAGCAGTAACCGGCGTGTACGCCGAATTCATGCACTTTGCTGATCTGAAAGCCGATTTGAATGACGCTGAACTCACTGTCCTTGAGCGCATTCTGCGCTATGGGCCAAAGGCTGAGCAGAAAGACGGAGCGGGTGAGCTGTTCTTAGTCGTACCGCGTTTTGGCACGATTTCGCCATGGTCTTCTAAGGCAACCGACATCGCTCATAACTGTGGCCTGAGCAATGTGGATCGTCTTGAGCGTGGTGTTGCTTACTACGTTGAGGGTGCAACAGCAGCTGACCGTGATGCCGTGGCTGCAGCACTGCACGACCGCATGACTGAAGTGGTACTTGAAAACAGCGCCGCCGCTGAGAACCTGTTCTCTCACGCTGAGCCTGCGCCGCTGAGCACCATTGATATTCTGGGTGGTGGCCGTGATGCACTGATCGCTGCTGACCAGAACCTGGGCCTGGCTCTGGCCGACGACGAAGTCGACTACTTGGTTGAAAACTACATAAAGCTGGATCGCAACCCGACTGACGTCGAACTCATGATGTTCGCCCAGGCGAACTCCGAGCACTGCCGTCACAAGATCTTTAACGCCAGCTGGACGATTGACGGCGAAGACCAGGACAAATCCCTGTTCGCCATGATCAAAAACACTTACGAGTGTTACAACGAAAACATCCTGTCTGCGTATAAAGACAACGCCTCTGTGATCCGTGGTCATCACACTGGCCGTTTCTTCCCCAATCCAGATGGCCGTGAATATTCTTACCATCAGGAAGAAATGCACATCCTGATGAAGGTTGAGACCCACAACCACCCAACCGCGATTGCACCGCACTCTGGTGCAGCAACCGGCTCCGGCGGCGAGATCCGTGACGAAGGCGCAACTGGCCGAGGCTCTAAGCCAAAAGCGGGTCTGACTGGTTTTACTGTATCTGACCTGAAAATTCCGGGCTTCGAACAGCCATGGGAAAGCCAGTACGGCAAGCCTGATCGCATCGTATCTGCCCTCGATATCATGATCGAAGGCCCTATCGGTGGTGCAGCATTTAACAACGAATTCGGTCGTCCGAACCTGTGTGGTTACTTCCGTACCTTCGAACTGCAGCACGATGGCGAAGTTCGTGGTTACCACAAGCCAATCATGATTGCGGGTGGTTACGGCAACATCCGTGACGAGCACGTACAGAAGGGTGATATCCCTGTTGGCGCACGCCTGATCGCACTGGGTGGCCCTGCGATGCAGATTGGTCTGGGCGGTGGCGCTGCGTCGTCTATGTCTTCTGGCCAGTCGAATGCCGACCTAGACTTTGCCTCTGTACAGCGTGAAAACCCAGAAATGGAACGTCGTTGTCAGGAAGTTATTGACCGCTGCTGGCAGCTGGGTGACAAAAACCCAATCGCCTTTATCCACGACGTAGGTGCGGGCGGTCTGTCTAACGCCTTCCCGGAGCTGGTATCTGACGGCGGCCGTGGCGGTAAGTTTGAACTGCGTAACGTACCAAACGACGAGCCGGGCATGAGCCCGCTGGCGATCTGGTGTAACGAATCTCAGGAACGCTATGTAATGGCCGTTGCGGAAGAAGACATGGACGCGTTCGACGCTATTTGTGCCCGTGAGCGCTGCCCATACGCCGTAGTCGGTATCGCCACCGAAGAAGAACACCTGACCGTGACCGACAGCCACTTCGACAACAGCCCGGTAGACCTGCCCTTAGAAGTCCTGCTGGGTAAGGCTCCACGTATGCACCGTGACGTTGCGACCCGTGGCAAAGCCGAAGAGAGCTTCACCAGCGCCGGAATAGACATGACGGACGCCGCTAAGCGCATCCTGACGCTGCCTACCGTGGCGAGCAAATCTTTCCTGATCACCATCGGTGACCGTTCTATTACCGGTACCGTTGCGCGTGATCAGTTCGTTGGCCCTTGGCAGGTGCCAGTGGCTGACGTTGCCGTAACGACCTCGTCTTACGACACCTACGCCGGTGAAGCGATGGCGATGGGTGAGCGTACCCCTGTTGCACTTATTGACGCACCAGCATCTGGTCGTCTGGCAGTGGCCGAAGCCATCACCAACATCGCCGCAGCACCCATCAACAAATTGGCTGACATCAAAATGTCGGCTAACTGGATGTGTGCAGCGGGTCACGAAGGTGAAGACGCCAAACTGTACGACACCGTAAAAGCCGTGGGTATGGAACTCTGCCCAGAGCTGCAGGTAACTATTCCTGTGGGTAAAGACTCTATGTCGATGAAGACCCGTTGGAATGATGCAGGAGAAGACAAGGCCGTTACTGCGCCTATGTCACTGATCATCACCGGCTTCGCGCCAGTGTCTGATGCACGCAAAGTACTGACGCCAGAACTGAAGCGCATTGACGAAGCCTCTGACCTGATTCTGGTCGATCTGGGTCGTGGTCAGAACCGTCTCGGTGCTTCCTGTCTGGCACAGGTATTCAACCGCGTGGGTGATACTGCGCCGGATCTGGATGACGCAGAAGACCTGAAAGCCTTCTTCGCTGTGGTACAGGGCCTGAACGCTGATCGCAAACTGCTGGCATACCACGACCGTTCAGACGGTGGTCTGTTTGCCACCCTGACCGAGATGGCGTTCGCTGCGCATACGGGTCTGGATATCAAACTGGACTTATTAGCAGAAAACAAAGATGAGCTTGCCGCAGCCCTGTTCGCTGAAGAACTAGGTGCAGTCATGCAGGTAAAACGTGACGATCTGGAAGAAGTACTGGCACAGTTTGAAGCGGCGGGTCTGGGGGACTGCACTCAGGTGATCGGTACGCTGAATGACGACGACCAGATTACCTTCAGCTTCCAGGACGAAGAATTCCTCAGCGAAAGCCGCGTGACCTGGCAGCGCCTGTGGGCACAGACCAGCTACGAAATGCAGGCATTGCGTGATAACGCCGACTGCGCGAAGCAGGAATTTGATGCTCTGCTCGATGCAGAAGATCCGGGTATCCACGCTGAACTGACCTTCGATATTAATGAAGATATTACAGCGGATCTGGGCGACGAGCGTCCGCTGGTAGCGATTCTGCGTGAGCAGGGCGTTAACGGTCAGATCGAAATGGCTGCGGCCTTCGACCGCGCTGGTTTCGCCACTGTTGACGTACACATGAGCGACATCCTGTCGGGCAGCGTAACGCTTGAAGGCTTCCGTGGTCTTGTGGCGTGCGGCGGCTTCTCGTACGGCGACGTACTGGGTGCCGGTGAAGGTTGGGCGAAATCGATTCTGTTTAACGAACAGGCTCGTGGTCAGTTCAAAGCCTTCTTCGAGCGTAATGACACCTTCGCACTGGGCGTATGTAACGGCTGTCAGATGCTCTCCAACCTGCACGAACTGATCCCAGGCACTGAGCACTGGCCGCACTTCGTTCGCAACACCAGCGAACAGTTCGAAGCCCGTGTTGCTATGGTTGAAGTTCAGGAATCGGATTCTGTCTTCCTCGCAGGTATGGCCGGCTCACGTATGCCAATCGCCATCGCCCACGGGGAAGGTCGTGCAGAATTCGCCGACGAATCAGACATCGACGAACTGGCAGGCCAGATTGCACTGCGCTACACCGACAACTACGGCAAAGTCACCGAGCAATACCCACTGAACCCGAACGGTTCACCGCAGGGTATTACCGGCCTGACCGCTGCCGACGGCCGCGTCACCATTATGATGCCGCACCCAGAGCGTGTATTCCGCGCGATCCAGAACAGCCATATTCCAGGCGACTGGGACGAGGACGGTGCTTGGATGCGTATGTTCAGAAATGCGCGGGTGTGGTGCTCTGAGAATAGCTGATAAGTAGGGTAGGCGATGCCTACCATGCCTGCCCATAAAGAAAGCCGCTGGTCAGTAATGATTAGCGGCTTTTTGGTTCTCTGGGAATCTATAGGTAAATCACACCATGTAGGAGCGATTCAGCCAGCTTGCTTGGCTATTCGCGATCAACTGCGGGTATCACTGTAGGAAGGAATATGACTCCCTCATACAATTACCGGATAAGGTTTTATCGAGCAGTGTATATGGAGTAGTCTGGCAATCTGGTTGGATGAAAGGGCGCTTTCTATACTAGCAGCCGGAGGCTATTCTTTGTCCCGAGAGCGATACCGATTGTGGAGGTACGCTACTTATGAAATTACCGTGTTAGCTAGGATGCTATGAAAATACTCGCTATATCAGGAAGTTCCCGCAGATTATCTACGAATACAGCCTTGTTGAATGCAATGAAGGATACGGCCCCCGAAGGGGTCGAACTTACAGTTTTCAGTAGTCTTGATTCCCTACCCATTTTCTCTCCAGATGCAGAAGGCGCCTTAACACCAGATGTGGTTTGTGACTTTATCAAGTTAGTTCAGGAGTGCGATGGCCTGATTATCTCAAGCCCAGAATATGTCAGAGCCATTCCCGGCGGGCTGAAGAACGCAATCGACTGGATGGTTTCTCGATTTGAAATTGTCGATAAACCAGTAGCGTTAGCGCATGCCTCTCATCGTGGAGATGATATGCTTTATTCATTGAGGCTGGTTCTTTCGACGGTAAGTAGTAAATTTTTTGAGGACCATTTTTTGCGTATCCCCCTTATTGGTAAAACGCCTGATGAAGTATATGAATTACTTAGAAGCACTGAGTTGCAGAAGGACGTTTCTAGGTTTCTTCATGCTTATTTGGCTGAAATTAGGGGAGGTAGTACACAATGCACCAACTGACTTTTAATAATCCGATATCAAGCTTTGAAGATCTGGTTATCGTTTCTCAACGCATTTCCTTGACTCCTATTTCTGAACGGTTTCGAGAGGATATTTATCGCGAATTCACATCAGAAATTACTCGCTACATGATGCCGCCTCCACCACAGGATATCTCCGAAACGCTTGAGTTCATTCGCAGCAGTATTGAAGGTATGCAGCGCTCGGAAGAGTTAGTGTTTGTAATAGTTGATACTGAAGGGCAATTCCTCGGATGTGCTGGTTTGCATTCTCGTGAGTCTTCACTTACTCCAGAGCTAGGTATCTGGGTTAAAAAATGCGCTCATGGAAGCGCTTTGGGTCGGGAGGCCGTGCGCTGCCTGAGGGACTGGGCTTCTGAGAATCTGAAACTCAGTTACTTTATCTACCCAGTTGAGAAGAAGAATCTGGCAAGCAGGAAAATTGCTGTGTCGCTAGGCGGAGAGATTATTAAAGAACAGAAAACATTGTCCTTGTCGGGTAATCTGCTAGATGAAGTGGTTTATCATGTCCCATAGCATCTGATTCCTAGAATCACAGACAGGGTGATTCGAAAATAGCCTGGGAATACTGACTGAATTGCTACCGCAGAAATCAGAATCTCAAGACTTCGAATGCCACGAAATATCCACTTCACGATGCTGCGCTACGCAGTCGCGCAGGTACAGGTTGATCAGGCTCTGATAGGGGATGCCTTTTTCTTCGGCCATGTCTTTAAGGTATTCAATCACGTCTTCGCTCAGGCGCATGGTGACTGATTTCTTCAGTTTTGAAGCGTAAGGATTTTTACGCGACTTCATTTCTGATAAATCGTACTCATCTTTCATCGAATACCCCCATTTTACGAAAGCTTCGTTCTAATCAGTCCGCCAGCGCCCGCAACACCAGCTCAGGCTCCCTCGCCACAACATTCAGCAATACCAAAGCCGGACCTTGAGGGGAGCGATCACCGCGCTCCCAGTGGCGCAGGGTACTGACGCTGATGCCAAAGGCAGATGCAAACTCATTCTGTGACATATCCAGTTTTGCCCGGATAGCCTTAACATCTAAAGGGCCAAACTCATGTATGACGGCTTTTTGGGATTTGCCCTTAGAAAACTCGACGGCTTCTTTCAGCCCTTGTTCGATACTTGCGAATGCATTACTCATCAACATCACCATAATGCTTACGTAACAGGTCGGTGAGTCTGGCCAGGTCGTTTCGCTCAGCCTTGCTGAGATTAGCCTTTTCACCCTTCCCAAAAACAGTCAGAAGAAAGAGGGGCATGGTTCCGTTATGGTAGAAGTACACGACACGTGCACCACCGCTTTTACCTCGCCCTTGAGCAGACCACCGTAGCTTTCGTATTCCGCCAGTTCCTTGCAGGATGTCGCCAGCCATAGGATGACGTGCTAAGTAATTGATAATACTCAGCTTCTCTTCATCCGTGAAAAGATTGCTAGCTCGCTTCTGAAATTCAGGGAGCTCTACAATTGTCTGCATGGTTATTAGTGTAATCCAATGGATTATACTTCAGCTAGATGCAGGCATAATAGTCCGGTTTACATAGACGTCACAGCGCCGGTCACTGCTGAGGTTGTTCGCGAATAGCCACGCAAGCTGGCTGAATCGCTCCTATAGGGTGGTTTGAAGCCTGAACCGTGTATTGTCCGATACGCTGTCGGGAATAAGATTCTCTCCTACAAGCGTGGGATTAGGTTTCATCGAGCAGGGTATCGCGAATAGCCAGGCAAGCTGGCTGAATCGCTCCTACAGGGTGATTTGAAAGCTTAACCGTGTATTTGCTGGGAATAAGATTCCCTTCAGTTGAGTGGCGACCAAAGCTCTTTATCTTGTGCCTTCCGGCATACTTCAACTATCCTGAAATATGGTTCGATATTGAGATTGTTATGATTCTGTTGATCTCCCGGAAGGTGAAGTGAGTCAGGCTTTGGGCTTTCAGGCATTAGTGAAGTGTTGGGTTGTGGTGCTGTCAGCGCTGCTACCCTGGCAGCTGTGTCTGGCCAGCAATGATGGTGCGGATGTGAGCGAGGCCCCGTTCGTCATCGCTTACTCTGCCGATCCTGCCGAGAGTATTACGATGCGCTGGTACGATATGGTGGTCAGGGAGGCCTTCCGTCGGCTGGATCGTGAGTTTGTTGCACGTGTCTATCCGCCAGTTCGATCCGGTATGTTGCTAGAGCAGGGGCAGGTTGATGCCGAGGCCATCCGTCCAGAAGGGTATAGCAAAGTGTACCCTCAGGCTGTACGGGTCAATCAGACGCTGCTTGAAGTGGCCTTTTCTGTTGCCGTAACCGATCCTGATTTGAAAATTACCAAATGGGAAGACTTTCGTAGGAAAGACTATCGTGTCGAATTTGTCCGCGGTGTCGAGCCGCTGGAGCAGATACTTTCTGAATACATTGATGAGGATAGCCTCTCTGAGGTATCGGAAGTTGAACAGGGCATCGCTAAGTTGATCGCGGGGCGTACCGATGTGCTGGTAGATTTCAGGGGCCGTATGCTGCTGGATGCGGATGATTTGAGGCTTCGTGGTAAAGGGATTTATATCTCCGATATTGAAGAGCAAGTGCCGCACTATACTTACCTCAATATACAGTATACTGATCTTGCGGATGCTCTGGCTGAGGTATTTGCTCAAATGAAAGCAGAAGGCTTGTTCGATCTCTATATGAAAGAGGTACGGCAGGCATTCAGTGAAACTGGCCGTTAACCTTCAGTCCTTATTGTTCCGCCTGCATTGCAGCTCGCCACATAGCTACGTCTTATAACGTATGGTTCCTGTGAACTTGCTCGTTTACTTTGGTGATACGAGGAGGTTCTGATGATTAAAGTAGGTACGGTTAAATCAGTCTGGCGTTACCCGGTGAAAGGGATGGCGGGTGAGGCATTGTCAGAGGCTGATGTACAGCGTATGGGGGGACGAGGCGATCGAATTCTGGCGGTTCAGGATGTCGTTCGTCAGGAGATTCAGAGCTGTAAGTTTCGCCCTCAACTTTTGCAGTGTCGCGCACAATTTACTGACCCCAGCGATATTCACAGTGGTGTCACTATTCGCTTTCCTGATGGTCAGTGTCTTCCATCAGATGCGGAGGACGTGGATGTAAAACTGTCAGAGCTAGTTGGTCAGCCCAGTCGCATTCAGGCTTTAAGGCCTGCTTCTGATAAGGGGTTTTATCAGCGTTTTAAAGAAGACGATCACACCTGGCTTGATGAATTAAAAGCGACGTTCGAACGCCTACCCGGAGAGCCTCTTCCAGATCTCGATAATTTACCCGAAGAGATGCAGACGTATGTGTCTGTGTTGGGTAGTTTCTTTCTGGTCTCTCCGTTTCATATTATTTCTACGGCCAGTCTTGAGTATCTGAAGACTAGGAATCCAGATTCGGACTGGCAGATCGAGCGCTTCCGGCCAAATCTTGTTGTGGAAACATTCCCTGAAATGGAAGGGCTGGTTGAACAAGCCTGGGTTGGTTGTTCTTTGAAGGTCGGTGAGGTCACTATTTTATGTTCTGATACAGCACCAAGGTGCGGTTCCGTTGTTCGTGAACAGCATGGAATATCGAAAGACCCGCAGGTTCTCAGAACCATCGTCCGCGACGCTGAGCAGAACCTGGGGGGCTACGGTGATATTTTTGAGGAGGGAAAGGTCCGCGTTGGTGATGCGGTATACTTATGTCGAGATGATGATTGCTAGTGCTTGAATGGCATCTTAAGCCGCAGAATGTATTAAGTAATTTATCAACGCCCTGCTATTATATAGCTATAGCTCGCTGGCAATGTGTGACAACGATAAGGATCTATTACTGTCCTGCTGGTTTGTTCAGGCATTTACAGGTTTGATTTATGATACGTTTCAGCTGGTCGCAATGTGTCGGCCGCGTCTGTATTTCTCTTCTTTTATTTATCTCAATTCTCTCTCACTCAGAAAGCGCTTCAGACAGACCAATATTCACCATGGCCTATTCGGCTGACCCAGCTCAGAGCCTGACGATGGCCTGGTATCACCGGCTTATCTCTGAGGCGTTTGATCGCTTAGGTATTACGCTGGAATATGGTGTCTATCCTCCACTTCGCGCTAATACTCTATTAAACACCGGTAAAATCGACGTCGAGGGCTTACGCGCTGCAGGTTACGAGAACGATAACCCTGCGGCTGTTATCGTGCGGGAGTCGATTCTTACGACTAAGTATGGGTATGCGACGGTTGATCCGGATATTCAGCTTGAGCGTCTCGCCGACCTGGAGAAGGCAAGTTATCGGGTTGAATACCTGCGTGGGGTTGAGCCGCTGGGTGACATGCTCGCCGCTCACTTGCCTGAGGGCTATCTGTTCGCCATTACGAGCCCGGAGCAGGGGCTTCATAAGTTATTGGCAGGACGCTCCGATGTATTTGTGGACTTCCCGGGGCGCCTCTCGGCGTTGAAAGAGTCACTGGGGCTGACTATCTCAGGTATTCGCGTCGCAGAATTTGAGGATGATATTGTTGTATATCCCGTGCTTCACCGACGGCACGCCGACCTCGCTCAACCTCTGCAGCAGGTGTTGAGCGAGATGAAAGCTCAGGGGTTATTTGAGCAATACATGGAAGAAACGCGGAAGATTTTCCTGCTACCTCATGATCAGTAGTTTGCAGGCACCAGCTTTTTAATGAAATTTAGCTGTCTTGCAATGTTATCTTCAAACCAGTGATCCAGATATGGATCGAAGTGGTTGGCGTCGATGGTTTGTATCTCCACCTTTTCAGAAGACAGCTTACGTACTTTTTCCTCATCAAACGGTGCTACGGTGTCTCGGGTGGCACCAATAATTAACATCGGGATTTTTATGCTTTTCAGATGTTTCCGCGGGCGGTAGAAGCCCATCGTAGCCAGTGAGCGTGCTGCAACACGGTTATCGTTCTCGCGCTTCAATGTGTCTGAAATCCAGCCTTCCACTCGCCATGCTCCGTCACGGTCCATTGAGGAGTATTCGCCTTCCGGTGAGACAATCGGTACGTAGTGTGCTGCGAACGGGTTGAGCATATCGCGCATCATATCGACCCCAAAGCGGATCATACGTGCTGGCGGAACCGCTTTTACTGCCAGCATACCGTCAAGCATCGGCACTTGAGCAATCGCACCGCGAAGTTCGGGATGTTCTGCTGCCGTTTTCACAACATGGCCACCGCCAAAGGAACTCCCCCAGAGAATGATGTTTGTCTGATCAACGTCGGCCAGCGACTTTGTATACGCCAAGGCCGCCTCGACGGTCTTTTCACGCTTCCAGGGGCTGATGGTATTGCGCGGTAAGCCTTCGCTGTCGCCCCAACCCGGATAGTCGAATGTAAGCACTGCAAAGCCTGCCTCGTTAAATGCGTCGATAAAGCCGGTTACTAGTGTGAGTTGAGTTCCACCCCAACCATGCACCATCAGAATGGTGGGATATGGGCCCTTGGCGGTAGTGGGTCTGTGAAGGGTTGCTGCACAACTGACACCCTGATTTACGAATGTTCCTTTCAATCGATTCTCTGACAATACGTTCATGGTATTAGCCTTTTGTTCTCGGTTTTCTTTTCTTGAATGGCATTCAAGATAGCGCATCTGTATCTTAAACGTCAATCAAGAAAGTGGCTGGGCAGTTAATGGCACGTAACAAGCGTCACGTAGAGCAGAAGATCAAACGAGAAGAAATAGAAGCGGTCGCTATGGCATTGTTCAAAGAGCAGGGCTATGACAAAACGTCGATGGCCAGTGTTGCTAAGGCTGCGGGCGTTGCTGCGAATACCATCTACTGGTACTACGAGAATAAGGACGACCTGTTGGTTGCGGTGCTTAACCGTGAAGTGATGCAGGCAATGCCTCAAGTGATCGCCATGCAGAACGCCCCTCTGACGGAACGGGTGCTGAAGTTGATTGAGCAATTCGAAAGTTCAGGCTCATTGATGACGGATGTTCATTCCAGAGTGTCGCATTCCGAGGTTGTGCGTGACTGGCATGATCGCTTTCATCAGATGGTGGAGCAGTTGTCAGTATCAGAACTCATTAAGGCAGGTCTTGAGCCAGCGGTGGCAGTTCTGGGCGCCCGCTTGATGGTTTATGTTATCGAGGGCCTGCTTGCGCATCCTCATACGCTGGAAGAGCGGGTTCAGGTTGTAGAGCACGCGTTGGGAAAGTTGATGTAAGTTAATAGCAGACATAAAAAAAGCGCCATAATGGCGCTTCTTATTTTGATAAAAAAGAGAGCTTCACATTTGTGATTGCAGGTAGTTCTCAATACCAATCATTTTGATCATTCGTAGCTGACGTTCAAGCCAGCGAGCGTGATCTTCTTCTGTATCGTAAAGCAGTGGCTGAAGCAATTCACGAGTCTGATAGTCTTTCTCTTCTTCACAGATTTCCATCGTTTCCTTCAGCAGGTCAGCTACGTAGTACTCGACATCCAGGTCGGCTTGTAGCATTTCAGGAACCGTTTCACAGACATTAAGATCGTCTGCATTAGAAAGATCGGGAGTGCCTTCCAGGAAAAGAATACGTCGCACCAACACATCTGCGTGCTGGGTTTCTTCTTCCATTTCGTGGCTAAGGCGTTCGTAGAGTTTGTTCAGCCCCATGTCTTCGTAAATGCGCGAGTGAGCGAAATACTGATCGCGGGCGGCCAATTCACAATTGAGAAGTTTTTGTAATTGATCAATGACGCGTTGGCTGCCTTTCATGGGATGCTCCGGGTTGAGTAGATATCTCCGGTAACGATAGCGCGAGCACGCGTGCGGAACAAGCCGAAAAGCCTGTAAATACTAGGGTAAGGAGTGGTTTTTTGTAATGAACCAGACGACTGAGAATTGTTCTTTTTATGTTTTGAAATATCCGTTTTATTGCAACACGGACTGAAGGCCCGGAGGGAATATAAAAGAACAGCCGGGCAAAATGCCCGGCGTTGCTCTCATATTATGTATTTTGGATTAAGCTTCAGCTGCTTCTAACGCTGGATAATCGGTGTACCCTTTTTCATCCTGCGTGTAGAAGGTATTCGGGTCGGGTTCGTTGAGTTCTGCTCCCTGGCGAATGCGCTCTGGCAGGTCAGGGTTGGCAAGAAACGCAGTGCCGAACGCGATTGCATCCGCATTGTGAGAGTCGACGGTATCAGCGGCTTCTTCAGGGCTATATCCCATATTAAGAATTAACTGGCCGTTATAGAGCGAGCGGAACGGCGTCACCACGTCTGCTTTCTGTTCGCCCAGAAAGTCAGCGCGCATCAGATGGACATAGGCGAGGTCCTTCGGGTTCAGGTGTGCCGCAAGGTATTTAACCAATGCCACCGGGTCACTGTCTTTCATGTCGTTGAAGCTATTCAATGGCGAGAAACGCACGCCGACCCGGTGTGGTGTAAATACTTCGCTGACTGCGTCCAGTACTTCGGTCAGGAAGCGTACCTGGTTGTGCCATGAGCCACCGTAGTTATCGTCACGGTTGTTTGCACCGTCACGCAGGAACTGATCCAGCAGGTAGCCGTTTGCACCGTGTACTTCAACACCGTCGAATCCTGCCTTTTTGGCATTCTCAGCGCCTTTACGGAAGTCATTAACCAGATCCTGAATCTGATCTTCAGTGAGTGCTTCTGGTTTCTGATATTCGAATTGCCCTTCTGGGGTTGTTGACCCACCTTCGATAGCTATCGGGCTGGCGGAAACCGCGGGTTTTCCATCATTAAGCTCAGGGTGAACGGCGCGCCCCGCGTGCCAGATCTGCATGAATATCCGCCCGCCAGCGGCATGAACTGAATCCGTGATTTTTTTCCACTCGGCAACCTGTTCGTCAGAGTAGATACCGGGCTCACTGGCAAAGGCCGACGTCTGCGGTGTGACCATAGTGCATTCAGTGATGATCAGGCCTGCGCTGGCACGCTGGGTGTAATACTCACGCATCAGTTCATTGGGCAGGTGGTCGATGGCGCGGCAGCGCGTTAACGGTGCCATGATGATGCGATTGGGGATTTCAAGCGAACCAAGATTCAGAGGCTTGAAAAGGGTGTTCGTTGTTGAGGCTGAAGTGCTCATGATGTGCTCCTCACAGAGAGTATGTCTCTGTGAGAGAGCCAGACAGGTCGTTGGTTCCTGTAATTTCAGCGACAGTCTGTTCCCCGCAGTGAACAGACTGCCATTCGGGATTACACGCGCTGCGCTTTGAGTCGGTGGTTCGCCGCAGACTCATTGACGTTGAGGATATGGTCGCCGATGCGTTCAATCCGGTTGAGGACATCAATGAAGATGACGCCGGCACGGGGGCTGTAGTCGCCATTTTCGAGGCGGGCAAAGTGCGTATCACGGAATGAATCACGCAGCTCATCAATGCGATTCTCAAGCTCAATGGCACGTTCAAGGCTGACCTTGGACGGCTCCATAGAGGCACTTTGCTGCATATTCTCTACAGCCGCTCTGAGGGCTTCCATCATCTGCACCATGTCAGCCCGGGCATCATCCGGCCAGTGGCTTCGTGCCTCATGAAGGCGTTCTGACAGTTTCGAAATCTGGAAGTAGATGTCGGCGATGCGCTCCATATCGTTAATCATGGTCTGCAGGAAGCGGATACGCTCTGTCAGGTCGTGCTCTAGATTGGTGTTCTCACTGACCCGGACGAGGTAGTCGGAAATTTCGATTTCCAGCTGGTCTGTGGCTTCTTCGGCCGCGGCGATGCGTTTGAGCAGCTTGGATCTTGATGCCTTGCTGTCGAAAAGAAGTTCATCGACGTCAGCATGCATACGATTAAGTATCCCGGCAAACTGCTGAGCCTCTTTCTGGGCCTGTTCCAGTGCCAGTGCGGGAGAGGTCATCACGCCAGCACTGATGTACTTCAGGCGGAAGTCATCGGCACCGCCGGCGGTCTCCGGAAGAATGCGTTCGATAAAGCGCACTATATAAGGAATAAAGGCAAACAGCAGGATGACATTCAGGATGTTGAACGAGGTATGGAAGAGCGACAGGGCCAGGGTTGCGTTGGGTCTGGCTTCCGGGGCATCGCTTAGAATAGAAACCGGTGCCGTTGAGAAGTTCTGTACCACCATGTCAATCAGGTGCATGACGGGATAAATGGCGGCCAACATCCAGGCAACCCCGATCAGATTGAATATCAGGTGGAAGCGGGCTGCCCGTTTTGCGTGCACGTTCCCCACCATAGCGGCGAGGTTGGCAGTGACTGTGGTACCAATATTTTCCCCCAGTACCATAGCAGCCGCCAGCGGAAAGGATATCCAGCCCTCAAACAGCATAACCAGTGTCACCGCTGTAGCCGCTGAAGATGATTGCATGACAAGGGTGAGCAGGGTGCCAATGACAACAAAAATAAGCAGCGAGGCGTAGCCGAACCCAGTGAACATATCGAGGAACTCGAGTATCTCCGGGTTACTGCGAATGTCAGGCACGCCGTTTTTGATGAACTCAAGGCCAATAAACAGAATACCGAAGCCGACCATGGTCTCGGCGATGTTGCGTAAGCGGCTGTTCTTAGAGAACAGGAACGCGAAGAAGAGACCGATCACTGCCATGGCGATGGGGGTGATCTTCATCTTGAAGCCAAACAGCGCAACGATCCAGGCGGTCACTGTAGTGCCGATATTCGCGCCCATAATCACGCCCGTAGATTCCACGAACGTCAGGAGCCCGGCATTTACGAAACTCACGGCCATCACGGTCGTTGTCGTCGATGACTGGGTGATGGTGGTCGTTGCGAAGCCGGTGAGTACCCCGGTAACACGGTTTCGGGTCATGCCGCTAAGCACTGACTTGAGGCGGCTTCCTGCCACTTTCTGAAGGCCTTCACTGAAGATCTTCATGCCGAAAATAAAGATGCCGAGGGCACCAATGAGCTGGAGGAAGTCGAAAAGAGTGTAGTTCATACCTTACCTGAATCCGGTCGCTACAGCGGAACTGGGTCCGTCGGTGACTTTAGGGTCTCGATTAGGGGCGCGATTATATGACGGAAATGACCTCGAAAGTCATTTCCATGTCATAAAAGTGCAATATTTACTGATCGCTGCTTCCCCGGTGCTCGAGGCGAGCGATCATCGTTTTTAATTCCTGGATCTCATCGCGCAGATCATTCAATGACGCATTGCCTTCTTCTTCGTCTTTCTCTGCGCGCTCTCTTGCATGCTCGTCTTCCAGAACATTGACCACAATCCCGATCACCATATTGAGGAAGGCGAAAGCCGTAAAGAAGATGAAGGACAGATAGAAGCTCCATGATAATGGATAGACGGCCATGGTTTCGTACATGACGTCGGTCCAGTCTTCGAAGGTCATAACCCGGAAGAGTGTCAGCATAGAAATTGCGATATCGCCCCAGAGTTCTCTGTTGATAGGAGCGAAGAAAGTCGCGCCGATAGCTGCGTATATATAGAAGATGATGAACATCAGCAGCACAACGTATCCGAGTTGCGGCAAAGCACGGACCAGCGAGTTCAGCAGCATTCTCAACTCAGGGATGATGGATACCATACGCAGCACCCGGAATACCCTGACAAGACGGCCAACCAGGGCCATGTCGCTGTTATCAATCGGGATCAGACTCACGACAACGACAAGAGTATCGAAGACGTTCCAGCCATTGTGGAAGAAGCGTTTCTTATTGGGCTCAGCAATAAAGCGGACGATGATCTCAAACAGGAACAGGAAGGTGATACCGACATCCAGCCAGACGATCATCTGTGATACGGCATCCGGAATGGCGTAGGTTTTCGCCCCCACGAGAAGCGCTGAGATAATGATGACCCCCACCACAAACAGCTCGAAAGCGCGGTTGTTCTTGAGGGCGAGGGCTTTGTCCTGAATCGTCTGGATAGTGCTCATAATACTTAGCCTGGAGAGGATCTTAGAATGCGCGAATATTATCTATCCTGCGCCTGAATACAATGCTGTATTGGTCGGGCTTCCCGGGCCGCTCTTTTACTTGCGGTTTTGGGGGCAGTTAGCGTACACTACGCGCCCTTTTGTGTGGGTTGCCTGTACGGCGGCCCCCAGGCCCTTCAAGTCGGCAGCACGCTAACTGCGTAACGCTGGTCTTGAGGGATGTTGAACGGTGGGCGATTTCAAAACCCGCCACTAGATAAAACGACCGGAGTAGACACACTTTATGGTAGTTATTCGTTTAGCCCGCGGCGGCTCTAAAAAACGTCCTTTTTATCACATCAACGTAGCTGACGCGCGCATGCCTCGCGACGGTCGCTTTATCGAGCGCCTTGGGTTCTTCAACCCGATTGCTCGTGGCCAGGAAGAAGCTCTGCGTATCGATCTGGAACGCGTTGAGTACTGGGTAGGTAAAGGCGCACAGCCAACTGACCGTGTTAAGAAGCTGCTGAAAGACGCTGCTAAAAAAGAAGCGTAATTCAGCTTAACCGGGGGTAAGCAGTGTCTGAGAACATTCGCGTTCTGGGAAAAATAAGCACTGCGTTTGGCATCAAAGGGTGGGTGAAGGTGTATTCCTACACGCAGCCGATGACAAACATTCTGGAGTACCCTGTCTGGCACATCCGTAAGGATAATCGCTGGCAGGAATTCAAAGTACTTCAGGGTAAACCTCAGGGTAAAGGTCTGGTGGCAAGCCTTCAGGGCATTACAGACCGTGATCTGGCATTGAGCTTACATCAGTGTGAGGTCGGGGTTCCTGAAGAGGCGCTTCCTGAGCTTGAAGAAGATGAACATTATTGGTTCCAGCTGATCGGACTCAAGGTAGTAAATACCGAAGGTGTGGTGCTGGGCCAGGTGAAAGAACTGTTTGATTCTGGTGGTGGTAATCAGGTGATGACGGTGACGCCTTGTGAGGGCAGCATCGATCAGCAGCAACGTTTACTTCCCTTTGTAGAGCAATATGTTCTTGAGGTCGATCTGGACAGCAGTGTGATCCAGGTAGACTGGGACCCGGATTTTTAACCCCTGGCCAACAGGGCCAGAGAGGAGTGAAGACCGGTGTGGTTTGGTGTTGTAACTCTGTTTCCTGAAATGATTCAGGCGTTGACCCAGCAAGGTGTCAGCGGACGCGCAGTCAAACAGGATAAAGTCAGTGTGACCTGTTGGAATCCAAGAGATTACGCTTACGACAATTACCAGACGGTGGATGATCGACCGTACGGCGGTGGCCCCGGAATGCTGATGAAAATTCAGCCGTTAAAGGATGCCATCCATGCTGCGAAGGCAGCGGCCGGTGAAGGCGCTAAGGTGATTTATATGTCGCCACAGGGCCGCAAACTGGATCAGGAGGGTGTGCTTGAGCTTGCTCAGCATGACAAGCTGATCCTAGTTGCCGGGCGGTACGAGGGTATTGATGAACGTCTGATTGAGGCGGAAATCGACGAAGAATGGTCTGTCGGTGATTTCGTGCTCAGCGGTGGTGAATTACCCGCCATGACGTTGATGGATGCCGTGATCCGGTTGGTGCCTGGTGTATTGGGGCACGAACTGTCGGCACAGCAGGACTCCTTTATGGATGGCTTGCTGGATTGTCCGCACTACACCCGGCCTGAAGTGTATGAAGGTGAAGCGGTACCTGAGGTACTGTTGAGCGGTAATCACGAGAAAATCCGCCAGTGGCGCTTAAAGCAGGCACTGGGCCGAACCTGGCAACGCAGACCAGACTTACTGGCTGAACTGGAACTGACAACCGAGCAACGAAAGTTATTGACAGAATACCTTGACGAGAACGCGGCTGAGCACTCGTCAGACTGTTAAGGAGCGAACAATGAGCAACAAGAACCCAATCATTCAGCAGATTGAAAACGCGCAGCTGAAAGACGCTGTTCCAGCTTTTGGCCCTGGTGACACTGTTGTCGTTCAGGTAAAAGTAAAAGAAGGCAACCGTGAGCGTCTGCAGGCGTTCGAAGGTGTGGTTATCGGTAAGCGTAACCGTGGCCTGAACTCTGCTTTCACCGTACGTAAGATCTCTCACGGTGTCGGCGTTGAGCGTACTTTCCAGACTCACAGCCCACTGGTTGACAGCATTGCTGTTAAACGTCGTGGTGACGTGCGTCAGGCGAAACTGTACTACCTGCGTGAGCGTAGCGGTAAGTCTGCACGTATCAAAGAAAAGGTATAATCCTCCGGGAATACCTTTCTTTACCGAAAAACGGGCCTCGCGCCCGTTTTTTTGTGCCTGAAAGATACGGTTTCCTGCTATGGTCAGCCTGTTGAGAGAAAGCCACATACGAATGCAGAAGAGCAAAGATATGAAGAAGACACTGACCGCGCTTGTCGCAGCCATGCTGATGAGCGCGCCGGCTCTCGCTGACAATGCGAAGCTGAAAGAAACCATCGAAGCCAAGATGAAGGAAGTGCTTGGCCCGCGGGCTGATGTCACCGAGGTGGTATCACTGGGTGATGGTCAGATTTATGAAGTGGTTATGATCGATGGGTCTTTAATGCATATGACTCCTGACCTCAACTACCTCATCTATCAGAATACCCTGTACAAATTCAGTGAGGGCGGGCTGGATAACGTCAGTGACCTGCGCAAAGTGACGTTACGCAAGAAAGAAATGGCATCCATTCCCGATGCTGATACGGTCGTATTTCCTGCGAAGGGAGATGAGAAGGCAGTCATTAATGTGTTTACGGACATTGATTGTGGCTATTGCCAGAAGCTCCATCAAGAAATGGACGATATCAATGCGAAGGGTATAACTGTCCGTTACCTCGCGTATCCGCGCGCAGGTATTTTTGATCAGACCGGTGGTTACACCGAATCTTACAATAAGATTAACTACGTATGGTGCCAGGACAAGGGTGATCGTGCTGACGCTATGACAGAAATTAAATCATTGCAGGGCGAATTGTCTGGTGCATATAGTCGTGTACGGAATGCTTCCGGATCTGACAGAGAGTCGGCCATGAAGTCATTTGATGAGAAGCGCGGTGAAATGCAGTCGCTGGTATCCACGGCTTCCTGCGAGTCTCCGGTAGCAGCACAATACAATCTGGGTCGTGCTATCGGTGTTGGCGGTACCCCCGCTATTGTCACTTCGGATGGCCAGCTGATACCGGGGTATATGGAAGCAGATAAGCTTGCAGAGCGACTCGGCATATAAGCAGACATGCTTGTTGCACCATCTTAGAAACCCGCTTCGGCGGGTTTTTTTATGCCAGACGAATACTCTGTTGTCAGTTGTGAATAACCTGATATCAGCCTTCATGCGGCTTTGCTTAATTTATCCACAAATTGTGCTGGTAGTTATTCAGAAGGGAAGTTTTTTCGGGAATTTCAGGCTCTGTCGCACGTCCTGTCAGAAAACGGAATGTCAACGCCGCTTTCAGGTTTTTTTCAGTGCGTCTGGGTTTATTTTGGTGCGTTGTTATGCACATCTTCAATGGTGGCCGAATAAATGTGTCAATCTGGCGTAGAAAATATGAAAGTATCTATTGATTTTCATAAGTCATTGAAAAATATAGGTTTTTTACTTGGTTAAAAAATATACAATCTGAGTGTTATGCCCATTTTATCTGGGCTGGAATGAGTTTTTAAATTATTACTCACAAAGTTATCCACAGAAATTGTGGGAAACTTACCCGCGACAAACTACGACATTTTTGCAAAAAAAAGCTTTAAATCCTGCGTTCAGGTGTTGACACCAGAAAACTATCTGGAACCTGTTATACACATCAAAAAGGGATGGCGTCACTGGACTGACAGGATAGTGTCAAATTCCTATCGATAGAATTGTCAATCTATAAGTTACTGATTTATATGGAAAAATTTACTGTTAATTTTTTCAGCAAAATGACAGCACCCCATGAACCATGCGGGTTCCAGCCACTTTTAAAAAACTTATCCATAAAGTTATCCACAGAAAGTGTGGGTAACCGTGCGTAAGTCACGGTTTCTCTGGGGTTCGGAGCTCTGCTGGTAGCAGAAAGGCATCCATGGAGGGGTGCGGAGGGTGTTGGAGCTCTGACTGCAATGATTCCGGTAAGGCCATGCTCCAGCCGAAGCGGTCGAAAAGTTGACGCATTGTCCGGTCAGGTGGGGCAATCAGGGTTAGCAGTTCATTAGTGTACGGGTGGTACATCTCCAATGACCAGGCATGCAGTAACAATCGTGGTGCATCCATATGATCCCGGAAATATCTCGAGTGCCTCCCTTTACCGTATCGGGCATCACCAATAATAGGGTGACTCAGATGTTTCAGGTGCCGGCGTATCTGATGCTTTCGCCCGGTGTGAGGACGACAGTCAATTAACGAATATCGCGACTGCGGGTACTTATCAATGGCGACGGGTATCTCGACCTGAGCGAGTGAGGTGAAATCTGTAATGGCTTCCTGTGGCGGCTTGATACGCTCATGCTTAGCATACTTGTCGACCGGAGGCGACATTGCATAGTCGAGATGGGTGAATTCAGGCATATAACCACGGACAATAGCCAGATAATGCTTTTCTACATCGCGCTGGCGCCATTGTTCCACGACCAGGCTGGCGGTTTCAGGTTGACGTGCGAAGACCAGAACACCAGACGTCGGTTTATCGAGTCTGTGTACAGGATAAACTCGTTGGCCCAGTTGATTGCGCACCAATTGCAGTGCGAACGCAGTTTCATGACGATCGATTTCGCTGCGGTGAACGAGTAGGCCGCTGGGTTTATTGATGGCAACCAGATGCTCATCTTCGTAAATAAAATCAAGTTCCATCGCGTGATTCCGGCAGAGAAGTCAAAGCGCGCAGTTTACGGCAGACGACCAGCCAATACACCTTGCGGAGTCATAAGACTCGGATATGATGGCGTGACTCTTCATGGAAGGCTGATTATGTTTTGTCGTTTGTTCCTGCTAATTCTTTTACTACCTTTGACTGCCACCGCAGAATCCGTTGCCTGGGATGGCCCCGGAGCCGAAGGTTGGCTGACACGCAGTTCGGAGCATTTTGATGCTCATTACCCTGCGTCAGATCCCGCCTACGAGGCAATGGCGCTTCACTCGCTGAACATTGCAGAGCAGGTGCATCGTGAGTTGATGCCATTTTTCACTACTGCGCCGGCGGCCAGAACGCAGCTGGTGCTCTCGGATGATCAGGACATTGCAAATGGTTGGGCGACCTTCTTTCCGTTTTCACAGATCCGGCTGTATCTCACGCCGCCTCACGATCTTAACGGTCTCGAAAATTATGACGATTGGCTGGCGTTGCTTATTCGCCATGAGTACGTGCATATTCTGCATATGGAGATGGGCCGTGGGGCGCCTGAAAAACTTCGTTCAGTGTTTGGACGTGTACTGTTCTTTTTTCCGCACTCTCTGATTTCTCCCATGCTGATTGAAGGTTTAGCTGTTTATCTGGAGACAGACTATGAGGCGGGCACGGGTCGCCTGGCTTCAAGCTGGTATCAAATGCAGATGCGTGAAGAAGTACGTAGTGGAGAATTCGCGACGCTTGGTGAAGCGGCGATCAGCAGCCGTGAATGGCCCTATGGTCAGTACTACTTGTATGGCGCCTTCTTTATTGAGTATCTGGTCCAGACCTATGGTGAGGAAAAGCTACAGATGTGGCTAAGCCTGTATAGTGGCGAAATATTTCCATACCTGATGCTCAACAGCACCGCACGACGTATCTATGGTCGCGACTTCGAGGCTCTCTGGGCGGATTTTCGCCTGGCTATGGAGGAACGGTTTGGCGAAGAGAAGACTGTTGTTGTTCCCTCCTCGGCGTCATTGCCGGAGATTACATTACGGCAGCAGGTGAGTGGATCAGATGGTCAGGCGGTTTATTACGTAGCCAGCGATGACGAAGACCGCCCCGTGCTCCAGCGTTGCACAGGCGTTGAAGCAGACTGCACTGACATAGCCGACGGCAGAGACATTACCTCGATTGACGTTCTGCCCGATGGGCGTGTGATCGCAGTACGTGCTCTGACGTATGCAAGCGGTCGCTATTCTGCTGACCTCTGGTTGCTGGATGAGGGGGACTGGGTGCCCTTGACTCAGGGAGCCCGTGTTTCGGATGCGCGCTGGCTGCCGGATGGCTCTGGTTTTGTTTTCACGAGTTTCAGAGCCGGCTTCAGTCATCTCTTGTTGCTGTCGGAAGATGGCACTGAGACCTTGCTCTGGCGTGGCGAGTACGGTGAGTACGTCGGTGCGTTTGATATAAAGAGTGACGGCACTGAAATTATTGCAGCTTTTAAAACTCCGGGACGATCCTGGGAGTTAGCCAGTAAGGATGTCGCTGACAGCGACTGGACCTTGCTGACAGATTCGGCGGCAAACGAGGCGCAACCGAGATTCACAGCCGACGATCGGCTTCTGTTTATCGCGGATTACTCAGGGGAATTCGGAATTTATGAGTGGCAGAACGGTAGTGCGTTGTCGTTGGCTTCTGATGATATCGATGTAGCGAGGTCGTTTGACCCCTGGATAACTGGCGACCGGCTGTGGTCACAGGAATACACGGCGGGTGGCTTCCTGTTGAGAAATACTGAGTTGCCGCTGGCGCGCGCAGGTGTAGCTTATGAAGCGGCAACAACCCAGGCAATAAGCTTGAATCAGGTGGAAGCATCTGAACCCACTGCTTATGAACCATGGTCGACGCTTCGCCCGCATTACTGGTTACCTGTATTTTACGGCACCGAAGATACAACCTACGTTGGGTTCAGTACCGGCGGTACCGATGCACTGGGGCGCCATAACTACCAGGTCGATCTCGCCTATGGAACAGAGCAGAAAGCCTTTGATATGACTCTGATATATCAGTATCAACGCTGGCTTTTTGGGTACGATGTCGAGAATGAATTATTTGATATCAATGAAACGGTGCCCGGATTTACCGTGCTCAAAGATCAGCAGTGGCGTATTCAGAGAAACTGGTTGGTGCAGGCGATGCGTGATCGCTTAGGCCTTCATTCGGGGCTGGTCAGTCGACGAATATCGATCGACAGGGTAGAGCCCGGCGTCGTGATCTCCGGAGGTCGAGCAGCTGATAGACACAGCGTTGGCCTCGCACTGACGTTCAATGATCAGCGCGGACTACTTCATTCTCCCGGAGGGTTCGGGCCGGGTGCAGAGTTGGTTGCAGAAGACTTTTCTCTGCTCAACGACGACTTTTCAGGCGTTCACGTTCAGCCCGGGTTTAACTATATGTTCGATCTGCCGGGACGTCAGTCGCTGACGTTCTCGCAGAATGCAGGGTTTGCGTCCGAAGGTGCACCGGGATGGCAACTCGGTGGTCTGCCGCCACAGGAAGACTATTCTCTCTTTGGGCGGGAGCAGTTGAGTCTTCGCGGCTTTGACGCCGGGAATCAGTTCGGTCGTTATTACGACCGCGAGCGACTGGTCTATGCGGCTCAGTTGAGTTCCATCAATGACAACTGGAGCATCTGGCCGTTAGGCTTGGATGATCTGGAACTACGCGTATTTCTTGAGCGTGGACGGGCCTGGTCGGAATCTGACGATCCTGACCCTATGGTGGGAACTGGGGCAGAGTTGCGTTTAAACAGTATCATTGGGTATCGGGCACTGGTCCCTGTAGTGATTGGTGTTGCTCAGGGGATTCAGGGCATCGGATCTGAGACCCAGGGATATTTCGGTATACAGGCGGCTTTCTGAAGACTGCCCTATTTTCCTGTGACAGGTAGAGACAGCGTATGGATTTCCTCTGGGTTCTGATTGCCTTTGTGTTTGGTCTGGTGGCTCGACAGTTCAGCCTGCCGCCTTTAATTGGCTTTCTGGTTGCAGGTTTCGTTCTTAATGCACTGGGTCGTGAAGCGACGCCACTGCTTGATGAGCTGGCCTCGCTTGGCATCACATTGATGTTGTTCACCATTGGTCTGAAACTGGATATCCGCACCCTTATCCGGAAAGAAGTCTGGGGTGGCACTCTTGTTCAGAGCGGCAGCTGGATTCTGCTCGGTATCGCGGCCTTACCTGTGCCGACCTGGCTGGGGTTAAGCCAGGCGTTTGAAGTGGATCTGGTAACGGCGGCCCTGGTCGCATTTGCTCTGAGTTTTTCATCGACAGTAGCCGTCGTCAAAATGCTCGAAGAGGCTTCAGAACTGAAAGTCCGGCATGGGCGCCTGGCACTGGGCATTCTTATTGTTCAGGATATTGTTGCGGTAGTTTTTCTGGTCGCAGCCACCGGCAAAGTGCCTGATGAATGGGCACTGGCGCTGTTCCTGTTACCTTTATTTCGGCCTGTACTTTACTGGGTTATGGAGCGTTCAGGCCATGGCGAGTTGCTGCCGCTGACGGGACTGTTTCTTGCGCTAGGAGGCTATGAACTGTTTGACGCGCTGGGCGTTAAGGGAGATCTCGGTGCCCTTATTCTTGGCGTACTCGTCGCCGGGCACAACAAGTCTTCGGAACTCTATAAAACATTGATGAGCTTTAAGGATCTGTTCCTGATTGGCTTTTTTCTGTCGATCGGTTTCAGCGCGCTCCCAACGTTGGAGATGCTTTATGTGACAGCAGGGCTGACGCTGCTGTTAGTGGTTAAGTTTGTTCTCTTCTATTTTACCTTTATTCTTTTCGGGCTCTCTGGCCGGACGGCGTACCTGACCGCGCTTGCCTTGAGTAATTACAGTGAGTTTGGCCTTATCGTAGCGGATATGGGCGTAAAACAATCCTGGCTGGGTGAAGAATGGTTGGTGATGATCGCCTTGGCCATGTCGGCTTCATTTCTTGTCAGTACGGTGCTTTTCCGTCGCGCACACTCCATTTATGCCCGTATGTATAAAACGATAAATCGTTTTGAGCGTGAAGGGGCACACCAGTCTCTCAAGCTGCCTTCCTCATTTGATGTCTTGATCGTTGGTATGGGCCGGGTAGGAAAGGGGGCATACCAGGCTCTCCATGGGAGCGATACCTCCAGCGCGTGGGGGCTCGAATCTGATACAGACCGGGCGGAAAAACTCCGTAGTGAGTCATTTAATGTCATTTCTGGTGATGCGGATGACCTTGAGTTCTGGCAGCAGGCATCCCACTGCGATATCCGTCTGGTCATGCTGGCGCTTCCTTCTCAGCAGGAAATGTTGGCGACACTGCAGATGATGAAGATCGCTGGTTATCAGGGCAAAACAGCGGCCGTCGCCCGCTACGAAGACGAAAGAAATCAACTCCTCGATCTCGGAGTGGATGTTGTTTTCAACTACTACGCGGAAGTCGGCACCGGGTTTGCTGAAGAATCACGACACCTTCTGTCTGTGACCGATTGAAAACGCTGTAGTGGCCGTTTATGTATCCTTTATTCCAGAGGGTTTTGGCAGTAGGGTCGTTCAGTTTAATTCGGCATACTGAGAAAAATTTTACTTTTGGATGATCGAAAACCGACTAGCCTGAGGCAGTATCCAAGAAGATGTATTCAGGAGAATCGCCATGGCTAAAATGTCGTTCCGTTTTACTACTGAGGTTGAAATCGAGCTTAAAGGTGATAGCTACGAAGAAATCTACCTGAAATTGAAAGACATGATGCATGGAGAGCGTTTGATCAGTACACAATCAAACCTTAAGGTCTTTCCGCCGGAAGACAGCCGGATGTACTTCGGTATGGAGGGAGAGAAGGAGCTTCACGAAATTCCAATGTTTAAAGGTGACTTCACGGAAGACATTCTTCGTCACTGAGATACTCTCCCGGGCGGCCAGTTGATTCGTATTCGCGCTGACCGTCCGGGAAATGAGTTGTAATCAGAACAGATTGAGTACCAGTGCGTGCTGTTCGCAGTGGTCAGGTTCTTTCAGGTCATTTTTCTGGCGAGATTCATCTGACTTAATCCAGCTGTAGCTGTTACGTGACCCTTTGCACAGCGTGAGGCCCAGAACGTTATTCTTCGAACGTACGAACAGGTTCATATTCACTACGCCACGCGACTTTGCTCTGAGATATATCTTCTTAGGGGATATGTTGTACGCACGCAGCCCATCTTTGGCCGTAATGCTCATGGCGCTGTCGGCGGGTGCATTTACGAACACAGCGTCGTCACGGATTTCGATACTTGCCCAGCTGGAGTCGGTTTCAAACTCAAGTTCGTAGATTTTCTCTACTGGTTCTTCATCCGCTGCGATTGCGGGCATAAAAACGCTCAGTAACATACATGCGAGCAGATATCTCATAATCCTTATCCATGACCTGATTGTGTATAAAAAGTAAGAGGGCCATAGACCCTCTACTGTTTATAGTTCAGGGTTGGTAAGGCGTCAAAGGTGCGACTCCGCATACTCGGCAAGTTCAGAGCGTGGCGAACCCTGAAGATGTATCGTGCCGCCATGTGGAAAATGCTTGAAGCGCTCAATCAGATACGTCAGGCCTGAACTGATCGGGTTGAGGTATGGCGTGTCGATCTGTGCCAGGTTGCCAAGACAAATTACCTTACTTCCTGCGCCTGCGCGCGTGATGATGGTTTTCATCTGATGCGGCGTAAGGTTCTGACACTCGTCTATCAGAATCAGACTGTGCTGGAAGCTACGGCCACGAATGTAATTAAGCGATTTAAACTGCAGGGGAACCTTCTGCAGGATATAGTCGACACTGCTGGTCGCGTTTTCATCATCACAGTGGAGTGCTTCCAGGTTGTCGGTTATTGCACCGAGCCATGGTTCCATTTTCTCGGCTTCGGTACCTGGCAAGAAGCCAATATCTTCATCGAGTCCGCGGGTGCTACGTGTAGCGATAATACGGCGGAATTGTCCGGTTGCGACGGTCATCTCGATGGCAGCTGCGAGTGCGAGGATAGTTTTACCTGAGCCCGCCTGCCCAGAAAGTGTCACCAGGTGAATATCCGGGTCGAGGAGCAGGTTAAGCGCCATTGCCTGGGCGGTATCTCTTGGCTTGAGCCCCCAGGCACTCGCCTGCATCAACTGCTCTTTCGGGAAGTCTTTAATGAGCGCTGCTTCTTCGCCGATCTGGTGAACCTTACCTATGAAGCCTTTGTCGTCAGTAATGAAACGGTTGATGATCATATCTTCCGGTAGCTGATTCAGTGGGATCCGATGGTAGGTGCCTGTTTCATCGTGGAATGTTTCGACCTGTTCCTGTGTTTCCCAGAAGGAGCCATCAACATGGTGGTAGCCGGTTTCTAGAAGTGACACATCAGAGAGAAGCTGGTCATTCTGGTAGTCCTGAGCACCGACACCGCAGCCTCGGGCCTTCAGGCGCATGTTAATGTCTTTGGTAATCAGGATGGTTTCGCGGTTGGGATATTTCTCCTGAAGTGTGACCAGGCTGTTGATGATCTTGTTGTCGTTGAGGTCGTCAGGAAGTGCGCGGCTGGGAGTCTGGAAGGTGTCTAGTAGTATTGAGAAGTGGCCCTGGTAATCACCATCCGGACGCTCAATTGGTATGCCCTTGGCAATCTCTGTCGGAGAAGCATCTCCGATGATGCGGTCTATCTGCCGTATCGCCTCCCGGCAGTCGGTCGCGATGGATGCCTTTCCCATCTTGAGTTTATCCAGCTCCTCCAGAACTGTCATAGGTATTACGACCTGATGTTCTTCAAAATTCAGGATCGCAGCAGGATCATGGATCAGAACATTGGTGTCGATAACGTACAGTTTGGTATCAGATTTACGCGCGGCCATAGAGTCAGTCTCCTGATTGCGTCACAGAGCGGAGCACAGAGGTACAGAAACCCGCGGGCAAAGCGTAAGTGCTCGACCATTTCAGGGGCGGTACGTGTGTCTTCCGGTGGGGGGATTTGAAGAGCGGTAGAGGGAGTGACGATGCGGTCTGAACCCAGCGTCTGCGGTGTGCAGTCAATGATCTTACTGTGTACTACGGCTAAACGGGTCAGCCGTATCAGGAGATCGTTCAGAGAGACTCCCTCCAATCCTGTCGTCTGTTCTTTCAATATGACGACCTCACCAGGATTTGCAACTACCGTGTGTAAGGGTGTGACTTTGTCCGCATTGCGTTGGCCTGATAAACCAAGGTAGACATATGTTTATCTTTGTATGTAAACGACCGTTTTACGAAGTGCAACTATGCCATATGGGTGGGGTGTTAATCCGTGTAAATGGCACTTTATGACCTTACTGGGTGGCGAGTAATGACTAATTTTGGTGGTTTTTTATATCCTGAGCCGTTCTGGCAAGTTTTTTCATGGCGATTTTCTGTAAAAAAATGTCACAGACGCGGGTAAGCGCCTATAAGCCGCTTGGCACCAATTAACCTTTCTAAGGTGCAACTTTTCCAATAGCTTACGTCGGGAAGGCAATTTGCTTGGTTTACATTGGTATTCGTAGCGTAAACCAGATATTCTCTGGGCTACGAACCTTCCGGGTTCTCATTACCCGGAGAATAATAACAACAACATTGATTCTGATGGGGGCGTCATGTCGTTTCTCTCTCGCGTTCTAATTACAGCAATGACCCTGTTCACGCTGTCCGGTTGTAGCATCATTTACATGCAAATGGGTTGGGTGGTTTATGACCTTACCGATCGTCATGTAACGCCATATACAATGACTATCGATGACGTAGGTGTTGCATGCTCCACTACTCAGGGCCTTCAGCCTCTGATTAACGCATTTACCCGTGTCACTTCGACTGATGACCTGGCAAATCTCATGATGAACATGATGGCCGGATCTTGTGCTGAAGAAGCCGCCGTCGAAGAGAGCCTCGCTTACATCCGGGCGTTCAAAAATCAGAACATTAACGAAGCAAAAGACGCTCGCGTTCGTGAGAAGCGCCAGTACGCTATTGCTGCAACCCGTCAGTATCGCGCATATCAACATATGGTCGATGAGTTCGGTGAGCCGGGCGAGAAGTGCCCACGACTTAATCATGACGAAGGCGTTTACTGGACACTGGGTAACCTTGCGGGTCTCCAGTCTGTGCTTAACGACCTCAAGGCACAGAGCGTTGTGAACGTTCCTAAAGACATTGCGATGAAAGCCGTTCGTGGCCTCCAGTGTCTGGACAATGAAGAATATTGGGGTGTTCCTGCTGCTGCTTCAGCAGGTCTTAAAATCCTGATGCCAGACAGCTCTGATGAAAGCGCATCTGACCCTTGGGTAGAGCTGGAGACTGCGTCTCGTACAGCTACCGAAAACGGTGTTCGTCTGGCTCATGCTGTAGAAATTCTTGTTGCTGATGGTGGTGGTCACACGGATCGTGTGAAGGAAGCTATCCGTCGTCACGCAGCCTCACTTAAAACTAACCCTAGCCATCGCGATTACCGACTGCTTGATGTTGTAGCAAGTCGTCAGATCCGTGCGGTCTCTGACCGTATGTGGACTGATGCTACTGGCTCGCGTACGCCGGTCGGTGAATTCGGTACTTTCTGGGATGATGTGGACGAAAGTGCTGCTCCCGTGATGGATATTGATGACCTGTTAGATTAAGGACTGGATATGCGTAAATTATTGGCCATCGCTGCGATGACGCTGGCGCCTTTTGCGAGCGCTGTAGAACAACGTGACCTGTGCATCTATGACCCACTGGGTAACAGTGGCCCGATGTTTGGTCTGATGAAAGACTACCGCGAGTTTGCTCTCGCGGAAGGCTTTGAAATCAAGCTTCACGCTTACACCGATGAAAAAATCGCCTCTGATGATTTTAAAGCAGAGCAGTGCGACGGTGTTGTAATGACGGGTGCTCGTGCGCGTCCTTTCAGTAAGTTTGCGTCTACCATCGAAGCGATTGGTGCGGTGCCAACTGATGAAATTATGCGCCAGGTCGTCATGACCACGGCAGCTCCGAATGCGGCTAAGTTCATGCAGACCGAGCGCTACGCGGTAGGTGGTGTTATTCCGGCTGGTGCTGTGTACCTGTTCGTCAACGACAGAAGCATCGATACCGTAGAAGAAATGTCGGGCAAGAAGATTGCGACACTCGACTATGATGCACCATCAATCAAAATGGTAAATCACGTGGGTGCAGCAGTTGTTCCGTCAAACTCAGCTAACTTCTCTGGTAAGTTCAACAACGGCAGCGTTGATATCGCCTACGCTCCAGCAATCGCTTACAAGCCTCTGGAAATGTACAAAGGCCTCGGCGAAAACGGTGCGATTCTGAGATACAACCTTGCTTATCTGGACTTTCAACTGGTATTCCATCGTGAGCAGTTCAGCGATGAGTATACGCAGAAGTCCCGAGAGTTCGTTGCCAGTCTCTTCGATCGTGCGATCAAGAGTATCAAGCAGCATACAGAAGAAATCGAAGACCATTACTGGTTAGATCTGCCTGAAGCACAGCAAAAAGAATATAACGAAATGTTGCGTCAGGTGCGTATCACACTGCGTGATGAAGGCGTCTACGATGGCAAAATGCTGCGCCTTCTCAAAAACCTGCGTTGTAAGGCGGATGGCTCTGCAGCGGAGTGTGTAGAAAATCTTGAGTAAGACCAAGTAACACGTCTTGTCTTCCCAGGCACTTGCCTCCGGGAAGCGGACATTGGGGGATGAACCGAAGCCGTCCGGCTTCGGTTCTTTTATAATATAAGAGGTGTTTTTCATGGAGCAGCACGTACGTGCGGGCAACCGTACGATTTACGAATGGCTCGCTGCGCTTCCTGCATTCCTGGTACTGGTATTCGTCATTATTCTGAATACCAGTCACACGATGCATGCGCAATTACTGCAATTGGGTGAAAGTGTCTGGGAAGGATACTTTATGCTTCGGCATGATCCGGTTGAGCCGTCCTGTAACCTCAATATGGATATTGATACCGAGCTGGCAAGAATCGTCGAAGAACGAAATAACCAGCCAATGGATGAGTTTGACCTGTTCGCGCCAGAGCCGGTAGATCCCGCAGTGATGCGGAAGTCACTTGAAGCCGCTCAGGCTCAGTGTGAGATCAAGTACGATCAGTACAATGCGACAAAAGACCGGATTACTCCGGCTGTTGAAATCTTCCGTTCAGTCGAGTTGGGTGTCGCCAACTTCGGTGAACTAGGTATGGCGACCCAGCGGATTATGCTGGCGATTCTCGTTCTGATCTGCGGTGGTACAGCACTGTTCCGTCGTCACCACATCGCCCTGAGACCTATGGTAACGGCGATGGATTATCGTGTTGCAGCGGGCGCTCAATTCGTTGCATTTGCCATTCTGTTTTACTCCGTATACAGCTTCAAAGAAGTTGCCTTCTCAGCGGGTATTGAGGTCAGTACCGAGCATGCAGTACTCCACTGGCTATGGATCTTTGGGTTTGGAGCGCCGCTCGCATTGACGCTCTACCAGATGGTGGTTATCCCTAAGGAAGCCGAGCCAGGGGGCAACTTCCTTAAGGCTCAGCTGGCGATACCTCTGTATGCCACTATGTGTCTGATCTCTGGTACTTACTTCATCCTTGCGGGACATCCAGCGGGTATTGGTATTTACCTGAATCAGATGATGGAGCTTTCTCAGCTATTCCTTAATGTAGGCTTGTACGTATGGATCGGTATGCTTCTTAAGCGTACTGAGATGGCACAGAAGGTGTTCAATGTTTTCCGCCCGCTCAAGTTACCACCGGAGATGTTGGCTGTTGCCGTCGTAGCTCTGGCTGCAGTGCCAACCGCTTACACTGGTGGTTCAGGTATTTTCGTTATCGCAGTAGGTGGTTTGATCTACATGGAGCTCCGCCGTGCTGGGGCGCGACGTCAGCTGGCGCTGGCGGCTACCGCAATGTCAGGCTCTTTGGGTGTTGTTCTGCGTCCATGCCTGCTGGTTGTTATCGTTGCAGCGCTGAATAATGAGGTGACTACAGACCAGTTGTTCGGTTGGGGGGTTAAGGTATTCTTCCTGACGACCGTCCTGTTCGCTGCCTATGCTCTTCTCACCCGTAAAGAACCGGTTGCAATTCAACGTCCGGATGGCAATGTCTGGCCTGAATTCAAAGAGGCGTTAAAGCCGCTGATACCATATGTGATTCTGATCGCTGTAACGCTCGTTGTATATGCACTTCTGTTGAATGCGTACCTTGACGAATTCTCAGCGCCTATCATTCTGCCTGTATTGCTACTGGTTATTCTTATTTATGAGCGCCTTAACCAGGAAAAAGACGTCCTGAAGCGTGAAAATCTGAATATTGATTATGTTGGGCATCGTCTTGAAGAGAGCTACGATGATCTCAAGCAAGGTCGTGACTCTATCGAGAAGACCATCCGTGAAGCTACCACTGAGACGACAGGTCACATTGGTGCCCTGCTTATGTTGATGGGTATGTCTGTCAGTATCGGTGGTGTTATTGAGCGTGCCGAAGTAATGGCCATGGTACCGACCGAGTTTAGTTCTATCTGGTTGGCGATGGCACTGCTGGTCGCTATTCTGGTTGTTATCGGTATGGTTATGGACCCGTACGGTGCCGTTATTCTGGTGAGTGCCACGATCGCGAGTATCGCCTATGAAAGCGGGATTGATCCGGTTCACTTCTGGATGGTGACACTGGTGGCCTTCGAGCTGGGGTATCTCAGTCCGCCTGTTGCTCTTAACCACCTCTTGACCAGGCAGGTGGTCGGCGAAGAAGAAGTCCGCTTGTCCAAGGAAGAAGTGGTCGGAGAGAACTTCTGGTATAGGAACGAGAAGATACTGTTGCCGTTGGCTACGATGGCCACAGCACTTATCATCGTTGCCTTCGTACCGCTCGCGATAGCCTATTAACCTAATATCGCACTATGAAAAACGGGAGCAGATGCTCCCGTTTTTTTTGGTTTTCACCTAGCCCGTATTAATCTCAAAGAACTTCCGGCTTAAGGAGCCTCGGGACGTGGAATCAGTGTTACCGTAGAGTCGGGGACGGTCGAAATATTCCTGAAATACAGGTCGCCAATGATATCGCTACCGGTGTTGCCGATACTCATATTGCGATAGGCGATTTCGTCGATGCTGGAGGGGAGGACCAGACTGATCGTTCCGTCGTCATTGACGATACTGCGTGGTCCATCAGGGTCATCATAAGTTACGCCAGTGATTTCGTAGTCGCCAACGAAGTTGAGTAATGGCAAGCCTGCCTGGAACAGCACCATCAGCGTTTTCAGGCCGCCTTCGTCGTCCGGGCCGCTGCTGTTCCCCAAGTCGATAAGGTACTGGCTGTCCTCATTAATGCCCTGAGCAGAAATGTTCTGCATATTGTCATCGGCGAGACTCGCGAGGCCGGTTCGCTGCTCCAGCTCCTGTACCGATGGTCCTGCGTAGGCAGTAGATGTGCACAATGTGATGACGCTGAGCCGAATGAGCGTTGTTAGCCCTGATGTTCTTCCATTGGTGTTCACGCGGTGACTCCCTTCTTACTGGTTTTGGGGGAGTTATCAGACCAC
>NZ_DDKU01000042.1:4620-13757 GCF_002339775.1 Thalassolituus sp. UBA2590 | reverse complement strand
AAATTGTATATACAAGCAAAATAGAATCAAAGACAACGACATTAGAAATGATGCAAAATAGTCTACTGTCAAAACAAACTCAACTGCAATCATGAGAGCGCAAAGCAATACTGTTGAATGTTTAAATTTTTCGATAATCATCGATAGACACGCCAAACATTTTGACCACTGAAGACAATACCTCATAGTCTGATTTTGAAAAGTTAACAACTAACATTTTTTCATAATCAGTCAGATCATAGACGTCGCTCTTGCCGGAATTCCAATTACGCAATAGCTCACCAAAACCAAACCCGCTTATTAGACCGAATCGCTTCCTGGCAATTGTCAACATTTGGATAAATCGTGACAGCAACAAGCTATGTGGTACAAGTGTCGGATTCTTACGTTCTACGACTTCAATTTCTTGTACAGGAAGGCCTATAAACTCCAAAATATCGCCAAAAACTTTATTAAAGTCAGCGTTCAAGTCTTCATATTTGTATATAAATACCTTTTCACTACCAACACGATCCACTACGGTTTCAACATACTTGCCTAGACTAATAATTTCGTCATACTGAATATCAACCGGTATTGTACAAGATGACGGAATACAGAGCCCTTTTTTTCTTTTTGTGCTCAAATCCCATGCTGACTGAAATCTATACTTATCTTCAAACCCAACCTTAAGCATCTGTTTATATTGGGATTGCGCTAAATCAACATAATTTCTAATCCCTACAATAAATTTCGCATTAGGATTTATTTCAAGAATTTTAGTTATTGCATAATCCGAATAAAGATATGTGGTAGATGCCTCAACTCGTATGCGTCCATCATTCTCATAAAGTCGATGATATTCGCATAAGTCGGCCGCAGCCCTATCGCCCCCAACCAAATCGCTCGAAAAGAAATTCGGCTCTTTCACACTACAAAAATCGACCATTATATGTTCTTCCAAATAGTGTGCAATAGCGGTAGTTCCGGTTTTTGGCGCTCCTATCAAAAACACATCCATTTCAAACTCCCAATACAATAAAAATTAATCTCAATATATTACACTCTTATAACATATTAAAATTCAAATATTAAAATGATCAACTCGACTTATATAAACAGAAAAAAACCCAATCTCCGCTTAACTAAAACCGTTGCACCAATATTTTGTATCGCAATCCCGATCGCCGTTGCAACTGCTGTTCCGAATATACCGAAGTAGTTGGTTAATATAACAGTTAACATTATAGTTGTAGGACCTGAAAACAACGTAACTTGGTTGAACTCGCGTTCGTGTCCACTCATAGTCAATAATAATCCAACGGAGCCGGTTACTACATTGATAAACTGACCAGAGGCCATTACTGTCAAAAGAAGAGCGGCTTCATCGAAGCCTTCCCCAAACAAACTCATAATTCTCTCAGAGAAAGTGATCATTACAGCCAATAGCGGTGTTACTACGACCACCATCCCCCTTACTGACCATTTTGCAATGTATTTAATTCTAGCCACATCTCCGTCCTTCCAAAGGCGCGCAAAGTGGGGAGCCACCACCATGTTTACAACTAACAATACGAATGAAAGTAGAAGTGCTGTCCGCTGTGCCGCACTCAACAACGCTACTTCTTCTGCAGGCAACATGGTGCCTGCGATCAGTACGCCGGCCCACTGAACGGAAAGACTCATTAGTGAAGCTGTCCAGAGGTTCATAGCCGCCGAGGTCATTTCACTGTCTTTATAACCCACAAGCGTTAACCGGGAGTCATTTTGACTCAGCCAAAGTGTGAATGCTGAAACCAGTACGATCACTGCAGCGCCGCTGTAGATCTTGGCCAGTAAAAGAACCGTTAATTGTTCTGGATAGGCATACCACGCATACCCTAGGCCCATAACAAACAAGCCAGAAATCCCTAAGTTCTGAAAGAGTGTGGTAAGTATTACCCGGTGTTGTGATTGAAATGCTAATGATACGAGGTAGAACAACGCTATAGCAGGGAGCGCAGGAAGCATCCAGAACAACACAGGGCCAAAATCCGGCTTATTGAAGACGTGTTCTGCAATTGGACGACTGAGGGCCATAGCTAATGCCGTGACAGGCAGACTTACAGTGGCGACCCAAAGTATTGCCCGATTCAATTTTTCTTGTGCGTATTCATCCAGCCCATGTGCTGACAGAAAGCGTAGAACTACATTATCAAGGCCAAGGCGAACAACAACTGAAAAGACAGCGAGGATGGTAAAGCCTAAAAGAAACAGGCCGGCCTGGTCGTTAGGTAAATTACGAGTCACCAACGCTGTGAGCGCAAAGGCCACGAACGCAGAGGACACTTTTGCACCAGCAGCAACTGCAAGCTTGATCATCGTGGCGATTCGGCCTGTTGCTAGTTGGTGTTGTGTCACCTAAGAATCCTTCTTTTCGTCGGCGGGTTAGAGTTTCGCCAAGTAAATTAAATATCCATTTTCGCCATTAAACATACTTCGCCGTTTGAATGGCTCCACACATCCCACAATACACTTGGCTGGATGTTCTGTGATGATGCGATTGTACACCATATGCGCCAAGTTTCATGGGGGGGATTCTAACGATTGTCTGTAAAGGTTGTGACAGCAAGCTGACAATTTGAGCAATTTGTAGGCTGCCTGATGTTCGCTCGCTCGATGAACTTCTACAAGGCGACAGGCCCACTGAAGTTTTGATAGCGAGGCAATATGTTTTGGATTTCTGCCTCTGGCACACCAAACCAGACGAGCAAGCTGGCTAACGTTTGCTCGTGGGCAAGGGTTGGTATGATTCTGCTCCGGCGTTCGTCTATCATTTGGAGGCTTTGCTCACTCATATCAGGTGCGAGGTCGCCTTCGCTCCCTACCAGGTGTCCGGTTGCTGCCGCTCCTACTACAAGCTGGTTGCCGCCCCATGCGTGGTCTGTCCCGCTGTTGTTCGGGGCAAGTGTTCGCCCGAAGTCAGACTGGGTAAACAGCGTTACCTTGTCTGCCATACCGAGCGCATCAATTGCCTCCTGAAAGTGCCACAGCGACAAGCTGAGTTCACGCAGTAGCATGGAATGACGCGCGTGCTGATCATCATGGGTATCGAACCCCGGCATGCTTACGGCGAATACCTGCCTTTTAAGCCCTTGCCGTTTACCTATTTCGGCCATACGTGTAACTGTCTCGAGCTTTCTCAGCAATATGCCGCGCACTTTATCGTCAAGGCCTGTTAGTTGCTGATCTGGTGTGTTGCTGACGCTGAATACCTTGACTATTCTTCAGCAGGGTTAGAGCTCACCAATCTTTGGGTAAACAGTCTTGAGACGTATGTCGAGACTTCTGGCTGGGCGTAAATAATGTCGAGTGCGCCTTCTATGTCGTCTTTACCGCCAAGGCCAGCAGGTATGGCAACCCAATCAGTAGCGTTTTTTCTCCAGTGTTGTGATGTTCGGAATCGAACTGCATGAGGGAAAGAAGACTCCCTTGCTTCAGCGTTTTTCGTTTGCTTTGCAATTACCGAGATACGACATCCCCCATCGTGGGTGAGTAAATAACCGCCGCGAAAGTACCGAAGGCGTAATATTGCAAGACGTCATACCAAGCAGCCATTCTTCCGGCGCTGTTTCGTAGGTATGGAACAATAGATGATAAGACGACAAAGATTTCACTTAGCACGAAGACTAACCATTGGCGAAGTTTATCCTCGGTATTGAGTGTTAACCCGTACCAGGCCGAATTCTGATAACGCCAGATAGTCGATTTTCACGGTAGTATGAAGCCGGCGCAAGTAAACCATTGAGTGTTGGCTTCCGCCATAAAGGCAAGGCTGATGCCGTCATTAGCCATACGTTGATGAACCGGCATGGCCGGTTGGTGGGTCCTTCGTTATGTGAATTCCCGCCTTTGCGGGAATGACAATCAACCTTCATTCGCGCATAGCCAACAAGTTGGCTGAAGCGCTCCTACAATAGATGTCGGGCGTCAAATCGCTGCGTTACAGAATTTGGTTATCCTTAAGGTGGCTGATAACCCGATCGACACATTCTTCAACCGTCATGGTCGAGGTATCTAACGTCACTTCGGGGTTTTCGGGTGGTTCGTACTCTGAGTCGATACCGGTAAAGTTCTTGATCTTCCCTTCACGCGCTTTTTTATACAGGCCCTTAGGGTCACGCTCTTCACAGGTTTCAAGCGGCGTGCTCATAAACACTTCAAAGAACTCACCTTTACCCACCAGATCTCTCACCAACTGGCGTTCTGCTTTGAAGGGAGAAATAAAGGCGGTGACAACGATAAGCCCGGCGTCCACAAACAGCTTTGACATTTCGCCAATACGGCGGATATTTTCGATTCGGTCTTCATCCGTAAAGCCAAGGTCTTTATTAAGGCCATGGCGGACGTTATCGCCATCTAGCAGGTAGGTATGCTGTTTCAGCTCGGCCAGGCGATGCTCAACCGCATTGGCAATGGTGGACTTTCCCGAACCGCTAAAACCAGTAAACCAGAGGATGCAGGGCTTCTGCGCTTTATGAGCACAGCGGCTCTCTTTGGTCACTTTGGTGTCATGCCATACGACATTTGTGGCTGCTGTCATGTGAATCCCTGCACTGGTTATATGTTTATAACGATACCCGTAGTCAATATTGCGAAAGGTACCGGAATTAGCACCAGTTTGGAACATGCCAATGCAAGACAATTGGCGGCAAATGGCGAATGTCAGGTTTCATTTACCATTTACCATCCAGGCCGTTATTGTCAGCCCTGATCAACCAATCAGCTGTATGCATTGACGAGCGCATCCCAAAAACTCGCCAGGTCTGTTTTCGCTATTTCATTGATACCGGCGGCATTCTTGCGGCCGCCGCCACCGAACTGGGTAGCAATGACGTCAGCTCCCGAGGGGTTTGATTTTGGCGCTCGGATACTTATCTGAAAATGATCAACTTTGCCTGGTACTTCGGTGAGTATCGCATGCGCGCGACTGGGGTGTTGGTTCGCTAGTTCATTACCCAGAACGCCACTTACGCGCCGCGCCCAGCGTTCGTCTGGCAAGGTGACCATGGCAGCAGATTCAGTCACTTGGTCTGGTGTTATGCTCAGCCCCTTGGCCATATCTTCGTCGTAACCTTGGGTAAGGGTTTCGTAGACTTCATTTTCATTTGCTATGAAGTCGAATGGGGTCTCGTACTGGCAGGCTACCCGATATAACGCTTCGGGGGTGTAGTACAGATCTTGTTCTGTGCTTCCGTAGCCGTTGTAGTTCATGGCCGTGCCTAGCTTGAGCAATTGATTCTGTTGCTCGGGTGATAACCCAAGCTGGGCACAGTACTCATCAGCGACCTGAATAATATTGTCGCCATAGGCTGCAACGATTGCCCACTCACGATATTGGCCATTCAGGTAATAGTCTACGATCAAGCCGGTGCAGGTAGTTGGTGCGGTATTGATGTGTGCTTCCAGACCCGGGTGATCAGGAATATCCCCAGATCTGTGATGGTCGGCATAGAATACAGACGCGCCAGCCTCCAGCGCTGCCCGAAGTGCATCGGCATTCTTCTCCATGGAGATATCCAATACGGTTGCACTGTCTCCGTCGGTAAGGTTGGCTTTCGCCAGAAGTTTGATGTCTCGCTTCACACCCGTGATAACGGTACTGTCTTTAGGGGCTGCTAACCGGAGTTGAATCAGTGAACATATGCCGTCTGCATCGCCGTTAAAGATGTCGTAATGTGCCATGGGTAATCGCTCGCTTGGTGCCACTGGTGTGAGTTAACCCGCCGAATAGTAATGGAAGACAGCTATTCTTACCAAACAGCGTCAGCGAGGCGGATATCGGGAGTATGATGGGTACAAATGTGACTGAACAAAACTCCGCATTGTAAATAACATGTCAAACCCGTCGAAATGGCAGGTTCGGAGCCTTTTATAACTTCAGGACGCTTGGCATCCTTCTGACCAAAACGTACACTACGCAAGATTTCTAATTTTACGCTTCGCGGAGGAACCACCATGCGTAAGCTCATTACTACTTTTGCACTTGCTGCTGTACTGCCAATGATGGCGTCGACTGCACAAGCAGAATCTGCTCTGACACCGTTCCTGACCGAAGGTGTTTCCATTGAGGCTGCCGTGGAAGCAGCCATGGCAGCAAACCCTGAGCTATCTCTCGCAGATGCCCTGGGTGCTGCAATGGACGAAGGTGCTTCACTTGACAGCGTGATGAGTATGGCTCTCGCGTCTGGTGCTTCTCAACGAGATGCTGTTGCAGCTGTGACTACTGCGTCATCTTCGCGCAACGTTCCGCAAGGTCAGGTACTGGCTGCAGCACAGAATGCTGGTATACCAGGTGACGTTGCAGCAGCGGGTATCAGCCAAGGTGCAGCAACCGCAGGAGGTCCAAGCGGCGGTAACGGTGGCGGTAACGGCGGTGAAACTGGTGGCCAGAGCAACAACGGCGATAACGGCAACGGTACCGCTGGTGCGCCGGGCCTGAATGCTCAGACTCCAGGACAAACCGGTCAAACGCCAGCAAACGGCTTTACACCTCCGGTGGTACCGACACCACCAGCTAATGCTGGTCAGCCTGTCAGCCCAGTCTGATTCAGTGTTGATTTGAGTATTATCGAAGACCCGGCGTATGCCGGGTTTTTTATTGGCCTTGTTTGAACCCGAGCCCGCTTTGTATGAATCGCTGGAATGCCTTTCTTTGCCTTATTTTCTTTTTGCCTTTGCCTGAAGCGTCTGTACACCCTTTAGCCTGGAACCTGGCCTCTGTAGTGGCTTTTGTATTACTTGGCGTTGAGCTTCGTAACCGATTTATAGAACATACAACTCGTTCTTTACCGACATTACCGGTGACACCGGCGTTTTCTCACAGTGCGTTGCCACTTGTGTTGATTTGGTGCGTTCAGTTGTGGGTCGTTGTGCAGTGGGCGATAACGTCATTGAGCCCTTATGACTCTCTTATGTCGCTGTCACAAGGGCTGCTCTATGCGGCTGTGTTTACTTTGGCCTTGTTGCTTGTCGATTCCCGCCAACGTGTTCGCCAGTTAGTTTGGGTGGTGGTTGCCGCTGCGGCGTTTCAGGCTTTGTATGGTGCTTTTATGGTACTTACCGGTCTGGAGTATGGTTTCTTTGCCGAAAAGGAACACTATCGCGGTGTTGCGACCGGCACTTACGTGAACCGGAACAGCCTGGCTGGGCTGATGGAATTATCTTTGGCGTTAGGTATAGGCCTGCTGCTGGCTGAACCTACACGATACTTTGGCTCTGCGCGTCAGCGTTTACGCCAGTTGATCGAAGTTATGCTGAGTAAAAAGCTCATTCTGCGGTTACTGCTCGCGATCATGGTGATCGCTCTGGTTTTGACGCGCTCTCGTATGGGGAATACGGCGTTTTTTGCCAGCCTGATGGTGGCTGGGGCATTGGCTCTGGTCTTAATGCGCAACAAAACCACCGCAACAACCGTGTTGTTAGGAAGCCTGCTGGTTATTGATATCGCGATCGTAGGGACCTTCTTCGGGGTTGAGAAGGTCGCTGAGCGCTTGCAGCAGACCAGCTCTCAAACGGAAAGCCGGGATGAAGTGACTCGCGATACGTTTACTATTTTTCTGGATAATCCGATCACAGGTACGGGGGCGGGTACCTTTACTCATACGTTTCCGGCGTTGAAGAGTCCGGAGGTTACAAGCTTTGGTTTGTACAACAATGCTCATAACGATTACGCCCAGTTTGCTTCGGAGTTTGGAGCGCCAGCCACGATTGCTTTAGCCATAGTTGTGTTTTGGGCCTTCTGGAATGGCATTGTGGCGATGCGCCAGCGCAACAGTCGTTTTTATCAGGGCGTTGGGTTTTCGGTCACTATGGCCATAGTGGCGATTGGAATTCACTCGACCGTGGACTTTAATCTGCAAATTCCTACGAACGCGTCGTTGTTTGTCGTTATACTCGCGCTGTCGGCCGTCGCCCGTTGGGCACCTCATAATTCAACTTCTGGCCGCATGAGACGACGCACTGGACGCAAGGCTTCTGCATGATTCTTAAGGCACACCGTTTAACCCTACCCGTTAACAACGAAGGCAGTGACTATGTTGTTGGTGATATTCACGGACATGTCACTCAACTGAAAAACCAATTGGCTGATATTGGCTTTAATGCCGACACCGATCGCGTCATCTGTGTTGGTGATTTGATCGACCGTGGCCCTGAGTCTATTGAGGCCTTGGAACTCCTGGATGAGCCTTGGTTTTTTGCCGTATTGGGTAACCATGAGTACCTGATGATCAGCGGCATGAAGTACAAAAACAGTCGCGAACGTATGACCTGGCTGAACCATGGTGGTGACTGGGTAATGCATACGTCGCCCGATCAGTGGCCCGCATGGTTTGATCGGATTGAGCGCCTACCCGTGGCGATTGAAGTCGAAAACAGAGAGGGCGTGCGCTACGGCATCGTGCATGCTGACTTCCCTTCGGATCATTGGGATAACTTCGAGCAGTTTGATCAGGATCAGCTGTACCGGTGTATCTGGTCGCGAAGTAATTTTAATAGTCGATCAGAGCATAGTGTGCGAGGGATCGATTATCTGTTTCATGGGCATTGCATCAGTGACTTTGAGCTGAAGCTGGGCAATCGCTACTACATTGAACCTGGGGTTTTTCTGGGCAATGATTTTATCATCAAGAAGCTTTGAGGCTGTCAGTCTGGTCTTTAATTGACAATATGACAATTTGAGCCATAATCCAGAGTATTCAATCTGATGCCTAAGTATTGGTTACGTCGGATTAAGGATTTGGCTGCTTCTTGAGGAGTGGTTCCTGCGGCTCCTTCGGGGGCCTTTTTTGTGGGTGATGATTGGGGTATCGCGAATAGCCTCCGGCTGATTCGCTCCCACAGGGTAAAACTTCTGATTCGCTCCCACAGGGGAAAATCCTGATTCACTCCCACAGGGTAAAATCCTGATTCGTTCCTAATACCTCTACACCCTAGGAGCGCTCCAAGCGGTTTGCTTAGACTTTGTGGGAGCTATTCAGCCAGCTTGTCTGGCTAATAGCGATTGGGGTATCGCGAATAGCCTCCGGCTGATTCGCTCCCACAGGGTAAAAACTTCTGATTCGTTCCTCATACCGCTACACCATATAAGCACCTCAGGAGCTTTACTTGAACTTTGT
>NZ_DDKU01000042.1:4129-4309 GCF_002339775.1 Thalassolituus sp. UBA2590 | reverse complement strand
TGTGGGAGCTATTCAGCCAGCTTGTCTGGCTAATAGCGATTGGATTATCGCGAATAGCCTTCGGCTGATTCGCTCCCACAGGTTAAAACTTCTGATTCGCTCCCACAGGGGCGAAATCCTGATTCGTTCCTCATACCGTTACACCATATAAGCACTTCAGGAGCTTTACTTGAACTTTGT
>NZ_DDKU01000042.1:0-3811 GCF_002339775.1 Thalassolituus sp. UBA2590 | reverse complement strand
TGGGAGCTATTCAGCCAGCTTGCCTGGCTAATAGCGATTGGGGTATCGCGAATAGCCTCCGGCTGATTCGCTCCCACAGGGTAAAAACTTCTGATTCGCTTCCACAGGGGCGAAATTCTGATTCGCTCCCACAGGGTAGAACTTCTGATTCACTCCCACAGGGGAAAATCCTGATCCCTTCCTACATCGACTGCTTACAACTGATTAAACAACGACAACCGGCTGATGGTGGTGTAACTCTGCTGAGCGGCTTCCAGCAGGAATGTCTGCAAACTCAAGCGACTCACGGCTTCGGCAAAATCGACATCCGACAATTCTGACAGCACTTCCTGGCTGACGAGTCTTACGTCGTCGCTGAGGTTTCGTGCATTTTCGACCACGTTTAAGCGCGCACCCAACTGGCTGCGTACTTCAGACACTGAGGTCTGAGCGTTGGCGAGGTTGGTCAGCGTATCTTCGATCAGGATGTCGAGGGTCGCTGAGTCGGTCGGGTTATCCTGCAACGTGTCGAGACCCTGTCGTAAGCGGAATACGGTATCTGTGATACTTTGTTTGGGGCTGGATTTTGCCAGTACTTCATCGCCTGGTTTTGGGTCACCTGAGATTTTTATACTTATGCCAGCCGCGACGATTTCGGCGCCTTTTGAATAGGGGCGATCTGCAATGCCATCAACAACCCGACCATCGGACGCGCGGCGTATGGTGTAGTTCGGCCCCGGTGGATCAATCGCAGCTTCGGGGTTGAAGGTGACGATGAGGTCATCGGGATAGAATTTGGCGTACGCTTCTTCATCGACCACGAATCCGGCGTTTACTTGAGTCGTGCCTGTATTAAGTGGATTGACTGATGAGGTGAAGGTGTTCTTTGCGGCGCGAACATCAACAAATAGCTTTTTGCCGTTGTCGCCTGTCGCAACACGCGTGGTATCGCCGATGGCGAGATAGCGTTGCCCTTCGTCACCCTGATATTCGTAGCGGCCGTTTTCTTTTTGTTGGAACGGCTGAGTCGCGCCTTTAAAACCACCAAAGATGAATTCGCCGTTCGGGTCTTTGGTGTTAAACAGTGATGCGAGTTGGTCTTCGAGCTGGCCGATTTCTGCCGAAATAGCCTGACGGTCGGTAATGGTGAGTGTACCCGAGCCGGCATTTACGGTGAGTTCCTGCAGTCGTGTTAAAGCTTCAGTAATGGATTCAAGCGAGGATTCTTCGAGTTTCAGGCGATTGTCTGCGGCCGTCATATTGCGGTCGTATTGGTCGCGCTGTGCGAGATCCTGCTGCAATTGCAGGATTTTTGTCGATGCAATCGGGTCATCGGCGGGGGTTAATACCCTGCGCCCACTAGAGACCTGTTGCTGTGTTTTATTCACAGACGCCTGCGCATCGAGGATGGCATTGAGGCCGAGGTTAAATGACTGGAGCGTTGCAATTCTCATAGTTTACTCCTCACCCTATCGGAAGGTGCTGATCAGGGTGTCGAAAATATCCCGAGCCACCTGAATGACCTGGGCACTGGCGTTGTAAGCCAGTTCGTATTTAATCAGTGCGGCGGCTTCTTCATCGAGGTTTACGCCGGACGTTGCATCTACGGCGGTCTGCGAGTTACGCAGCAGCACTTCAGATGAGTCACGATTGATCTGCGCTCTGCTCGTGACTGAGCCAACAACCTCGACCAGACGCGCATAAGAATCTGTGTAGCTACTCTGGCCGTTCACTGTTTTAGTACTTTGCAGTGCAGCCATTTCTACGCCGTTACGGCTATCGGAAGTGCCGTCGCTGTTAAAGTCGACGGTGAATTCGTCGCCGACTTCAGCGATGCCGTCGATATTTACATGAAAACCGAAAGCCACAGGCTCACCCACCGGATCGGTCGGAAAGAGGTTATTGCCCGGCGGTTCGATATTCAGGTCGTAGTGTTCATCGACGATGACTTTGACCTGACCACCAATCGATACTTTATTACTGCCGACCGTGCCTGCACCGCTGACTTCGAGGCGAGGCTGAAAAGTAACCTGCCCTTTTTCGCTGATATCAACGTCGACGTTACCTGAGAACACGTAGCCTGAGTTTTCAATCGCCTGGCGGAATCCATCGAGAAGGTCGTCACCGGTTGCAAACGTGCCGGTCATTTCGAATGAAATTGTGCCCTGAGAAGGATCACTGAATTCGTAAATGTAGGGGCCACCTTCTGAGAAGTCGTAACCTTCGTATTTACTCAGCGGGTCTTCGGTTTCCATGGCAGTAGCTGTCAACGGGATATCAATGCCGTTGCCTATGCGGAAGCTGTCGCCGGCGTCACCACGCAGTTCGAAGTCGAGATCATCGCCATTTAAATCAATGATGGTCAGTTTGCCGCCGTCACTTCGGGCGACGATGCCTGCATCCTGCAGTTCGTAGTTGGCATTAATACGATCGGCCAGAAAGTTCAGTGTGATCGGATCGGGGACTTCGGCCGGGTAATTCGCATCGTATTGATTCTGGTTTGGCCCCAGGGTTTGCGTCAGTACAACTCCGTTTAAAGTAAATTCGGTATCGAGAAAATCAACGCTATCGGTTTCAAGATCGGTGATCTCAACCGTGGTACGAGCAGACGCCTCAACACCGTCGCGTTTGCTGAGTGATTCTGCAATTTCACGGGCAGTGGCATTTAATGGCGTGATCAATGTACGCTGGTTGGCGGTTAAGCCGTTGTTCGGATTGGTAAAGCCAATATCAATGCGCTCAGGAAAGAAGCCATTTACTGAGTCTACGCTGGTGCCGTTCTGTTGATAAGTCGGCGAAACAGGCAGCACGCCACCAAAGCTTGTGAAGGCGGTTTTACCCTCGTCTTCGGGCAATATGCTGTTACTGATACCCGGCGTGAAGGTCTGATTCATCAGTGGCGGAAATAACGGAATCGGGTTTCCTGGGTCGGTATTATCCAGTACGTCGTATGTGGTCGGTGATGTAAAACGAATCAGAAGCGGTGGCGTCATTTCGCCCTCTTCTGAGAAGTACGATGTTCCAAGATCGTACACCTGGCCCTGGTCGATGGTTGCATTACCACGGTTACCAATCGCAGTATCAGTGCTGATTGGAGACGCGAGTGCGACCTGCTCAGCACGGGTGATGTTCATGTCCAGATTCTGAGATTCACGACGCGTCGGTGAAATCAGAAAGCGATCATTCTGCTGAAACGTGCCTGCTTCGAAACGAATTTCCATTCCGTCAATTTCAATCGACTCAGGAAATGCGCCGCTCAGAGCGTTAGTCTGTAATAACTCACCGGTATCGTTACGGTAAACACGATAAGTGTAATCATCCGGGCCGACGAAACGAATTTCGTAGTCACTGGTGGTTAACTGAGTTGCGTCTTTGATTTCGACAGCAATGACACGATCATCCGGGTCAGCATTATTACGGTCGCCCAGCACACGCTGGTAGGTTTTCGCTGGCTCATTAATGTCGGTGAAGAAGTTTTCACCTTTTATTCCATCGTAATCGACGCCTAGTTTGTGTTGATCGTTCATGGTTTGGGCGATAACCAACCCTAAACGGCCGAGCTGATTGAGGCTTGGATCAAGTACCTGATCACGGAAGTCGAGGATGCCGCCGAGTTGTCCGCCGGTAATTTCGCGCGTGACGTTCTGGACCGCATTACCTTTGCGGAAGTAGATGTCCACGCGTGAAGGATCTTTCGCGCCTACGTCGGTAAATACTTCGTTAAATTCGTTACCCACCACCAACGCCTGACCGTTGCCGATAAAAACGTTGAAGACACTGTCGTCCTGCTCAACGATATTTACTTCTACATATTCAGACAGCTCTTTTAACA
>NZ_DDKU01000017.1:0-4567 GCF_002339775.1 Thalassolituus sp. UBA2590 | reverse complement strand
CGCGATGGACGAAGGCCTGCGTTTTGCGATCCGTGAAGGCGGTCGTACTGTAGGCGCCGGCGTTGTAGCCAAGATTATTGAATAATTCGCTGGGAGCGAATTATGACAGCCGGAGGCTGGCCCCCTTCGTTTTGTGAGGGGTGAAGGGCAGGACGCCCGAAGCAATAATCTGTCTGTGTAGTGTAGGAGGGGATCTTATCCCTGAGCCTGTATCGTTTGATACAGTGTTCGCGAAGATGTTTCGCTCCTGAAATTAAAAAGCGCCCACGTTGGCTGGGCGTTTTTTTAGTCGGTTTTCCGGCTGCTGTCTTTTGATAGCAAATAAATCCAATTTATCAATGTGTTAGGGGTTGATTAGTTGGTGGGGTTGCTGTAACTTACGCCGCCCTGATTGAGAGTCATAGGCCAGTAGTTCAATTGGTAGAGCGTCGGTCTCCAAAACCGAAAGTTGGGGGTTCGAGTCCCTCCTGGCCTGCCAAAATTTCAAGATGGCAGCTTCGGCTGCCATTTTTGGCTTTTAGGGAATGGTATGAGTACCGAAAGTAAAGCAAGCGGTTCGATGTTTGATGCAGTTAAGTGGTTGGTTGCTCTTGTTCTGTTTGCCGGTGCGGTAGCAGGTGCGAGTGACGCCTTTTATCAGAGCGTCGGTGTGGAAATGGGTACGCTCTATCGCGTACTGATCGTTGTGGCCTTCATGTTGCTGGCTGCAGGTGCTGCACTTACGACGACCCAGGGTTCAAACTTCCTGGTGCTGCTGAAAGAAGCAAACAAAGAGCGTCGCAAAGTAGTCTGGCCAACGCCAGTTGAGACTCGTCAGACCACGATGATTGTGGTGGCGGTTGTTTTCCTCGTTGGTCTGTTTCTGTATTTGCTCGATATGGGTTTGAGCTCAATCGTTAAACTGATCGTAGGTTGAGGAACAGAATATGACTATGCGTTGGTACGTTGTGCATGCTTACTCTGGTTACGAGAAGCGTGTTCAGACTCAGCTGAAAGAGCGCATCGAGTTGCACAATATGCAGGATAAGTTCGGTGAGGTTCTTGTTCCTACCGAAGAAGTCGTCGAAGTTCGCGACGGCAAAAAGCGTAAAAGCGAACGCAAGTTCTATCCGGGTTATGTGCTGGTTGAGATGGATATGGATGACGATTCATGGCATCTGGTTAATCAGACTCCTCGGGTAATGGGTTTTATCGGCGGTACCGCAGATAAGCCAGCACCGATCAGTAAAAAAGAAGCTGATGCAATCCTGCAGCGTGTTCAGGATGGTGCTGACAAGCCTACGCATAAAACCATCTACGAACCTGGTGAAGTAGTTCGTGTTATTGATGGCCCGTTTGCAGACTTTAACGGTGTGGTTGAAACCGTTGATTACGAGAAGTCCCGTCTGCAGGTGGCAGTAACAATTTTTGGTCGCTCTACGCCGGTTGAGCTTGAGTTCACTCAGGTCGAAAAGTCCGCGTAAGCGAAAATTAATGCCCTCAGGGGCGGGGAGCCAGTGGCCGATGCGTAAGCGTCTGCCACTTTTTGGCGTTAATACCCACTAGGAGAAAAGCACATGGCTAAGAAAGTAGAAGGCTATATCAAGCTGCAGGTTGGCGCTGGTAAAGCTAACCCAAGTCCACCGGTTGGTCCTGCACTGGGTCAGATGGGTCTGAACATCATGGAATTCTGTAAAGCGTTCAATGCACAGACTCAACACCTGGAAGCTGGCGCACCGGTTCCAGTAGTTATTACTGCGTACAACGACCGTAGCTTCACTTTTGAAATGAAGACGCCACCTGCGTCTTACCTGCTGAAGAAAGCGGCTGGCATTACCAGTGGTTCTTCACGTCCAAACACAGAAAAAGTGGGTACCGTTACCCGTGCGCAGCTGGAAGAAATCGCCACTGCAAAAGCACCGGATCTGACTGCAGCCGATATGGATGCAGCGGTACGTACGATCGCTGGCTCTGCCCGCGCTATGGGTCTGAACGTGGAAGGAGTTGAGTAATGGCTAAGCTGACTAAGCGCCAGAAGGCGATCGCTGAGAAAGTAGAACTCGGCAAAGTTTACTCAGTAGAAGAAGCGGTTGAACTGCTGGCTTCTCTGCCGGGTGCAAAGTTTAAAGAGTCTGTTGATGTTGCCGTTAACCTCGGCATCGACGCTCGTAAATCAGATCAGAACGTACGTAGCTCTACTGTACTGCCAAACGGCACTGGTAAGACTATGCGTGTTGCTGTGTTCACTCAGGGTGCTAACGCTGACGTTGCTAAAGAGGCAGGCGCTGATGAAGTGGGTATGGAAGATCTGGCAGAGAAAATGAAAGGCGGCGACCTGGCATTTGACGTTGTTATTGCTTCTCCGGATGCAATGCGCGTTGTTGGTCAGCTGGGTCAGGTTCTGGGTCCACGTGGTCTGATGCCAAACCCTAAGGTTGGTACTGTGACTCCAGACGTTGCTACCGCTGTTAAAAACGCTAAAGCGGGTCAGGTTCGTTACCGTAACGATAAGAACGGTATCATCCACACGACCATCGGTAAGGCAGATTTCACTGCAGAAGCACTGAAAGAAAACCTGACCTCTCTGCTGGCGGATCTGAAGAAAGCTAAGCCAAGCCAGGCGAAAGGTGTCTACATGAAGAAAGTGACACTGAGCACTACCATGGGTCCTGGCCTGGTGGTTGATCATTCCTCACTGGAATTCTGATCAGCACAACCATCTTTGGGGTTGTCGCTGTGATCCTGTATTGCAGCGGCAGCTGTCAAAGACCGCAGGCGCGGTGGTTTGCTTTGCACTCCGCCGCTTAATTGTACCTGCGTAGATAGTGTGTGACCCCGTTCAGAATACTGAATTGTCACACGGGATGGCTCAATAGAGCCTAACTCAACTTTTAGGAGTTAATCGTGGCCTTAGGACTCGAAGATAAGAAGGCGATTGTCGCCGAAGTCCAGGAAGCAGCTGATGGTGCTCTGTCGGCAGTTGTTGCGGATTCCCGCGGCGTTACTGTGGCAGCCATGACCGCTCTCCGTAAAGAAGCACGTGAAGCCGGTGTATGGATGAAAGTCGTCCGTAACACTCTGGCACGCCGTGCAGTTGAAGGTACTGAATACGAGTGTCTGACCGAATCTCTGGTTGGCCCAAGCCTGATCGCGTTCTCTAAAGAACACCCAGGTGCTGCAGCTCGTATCTTCAAAAACTTCGCTAAAGAAAACGAAGCTTTTGAACTGAAGACCGGTGCCTTTGGCGGTGACGTGGTTTCCGTTGATATGCTGGCAACTCTGCCGACATACGACGAAGCAATCGCGAAACTGATGAGCGTCATGAAAGAAGCCTCTGCTGGCAAGCTGGTACGTACCCTTGCTGCGCTTCGTGAGCAAAAAGAACAGGATGCTGCCTGATTTAATCAGCGCGGTTTCAAATGATTTTACGGGCGTAGAGCCCAATACAATTTAGGATCAATCTCATGTCACTGACAAAAGAAGATATCATCAATGCAGTAGCTGAAATGTCTGTAATGGACGTTGTTGAGCTGGTTGAAGCGATGGAAGAGAAATTCGGCGTTTCTGCAGCAGCAGTTGCAGCGGCTCCTGCTGCTGGCGATGCTGGCGGTGCAGCTGAAGCTCAGACTGAATTCGACGTAATTCTGTCTGCTGCTGGCGACAAGAAAGTTAACGTAATTAAAGCAGTACGTGAACTGACTGGCCTGGGTCTGAAAGACGCTAAAGGTATGGTTGACGGCGCTCCAGCAACTGTTAAAGAAGGTGTTTCTAAAGAAGACGCGGAAGCGGCTAAAGAAACTCTGGAAGCAGCTGGCGCAGTTGTTGAAATCAAGTAATCGCAGTTTCTGCGATTCGCTTGGCATCATGCCAGACCCGGCATGATGATCGGCTGACGGGTTTATTCCCGTCAGCCTTTTTCACGTTATGGAATACGTGAGTAAAACCGGCCCATTGGTCGGGTTTTTTAGCAAGGCAACTCTTCGAGCCACGGGTACTTCTGCCCAATCGAGGAAACAGTCCGGGGATCACTGATGGCTTACTCATACACTGAGAAAAAACGTATCCGTAAGGATTTCGGTAAATTACCGAGCGTGATGGATGTGCCCTACCTTCTGGCAATCCAGATTGACTCATATCGCAAGTTTCTGCAGGAAGGCCTCGACGCAGATACGCGTCACGACGTCGGCCTTCATGCGGCATTTAAATCTGTTTTCCCGATCGTCAGCTACTCAGGGAACGCAGCGCTCGAGTACGTGAGCTACCGCCTGGGTACACCTACGTTTGACGAGAAAGAATGTATGCTCCGTGGTGTTACGTATGCGGCACCACTGCGCGTTAAGGTTCGTCTGATCATTTATGATAAAGAATCAGCGACCAAAGCAATTAAAGACATCAAAGAGCAAGAAGTTTACATGGGCGAAATGCCCCTGATGACCGATAACGGTACCTTTATTGTCAACGGTACCGAGCGTGTAATCGTGTCTCAGCTGCACCGTTCTCCGGGTGTGTTCTTTGATCACGACAAGGGTAAAACCCACTCCTCAGGTAAGCTGCTGTATAACGCACGTGTGATTCCTTACCGTGGTTC
>NZ_DDKU01000146.1:0-3370 GCF_002339775.1 Thalassolituus sp. UBA2590 | reverse complement strand
TTATAGGACTTGCTCGCGCGGCTCAAGACAGGTGTCTGTTGTGACCGCTCGTCTGCGCTGCGGTTATTCTCTTTTTGCCGCTGAACCACAGGAAACCTACGGTGAAGAAATGGACTTGATTCTGACGGTCGTCGAATGCCCGCCTCACGCCAATATGCTCAATCACACGAAAGTCTTCCGCAGTGCGGGTGGCTCAGTCGGACGTGCCGACTCCAACGATTGGGTATTGCCGGATACCGAGCGCATTCTTTCTTCACGTCATCTTGAGGTTGTGTTCGCTGATGGTCGCTTTTCGTTGCTGGACCACAGCACCAACGGTACATTTGTGAATGACAGTCAGGACCCTCTTGGTCCCGGTAAGCCGCACCCTCTGGCCGCAGGCGATGTTTTAATCTGTGGTGAGTATCAGTTGCAGGTCACTCTTAAGGCGCCTCCGGCTGAGCCCGCGATTCCGGCTGATTTAGGGTCGGCAGATTTCCTTGATAAAGGAGATCGCACGACGTTTAACCCGGCAACGGCCGCGAAGCAGCAGTCGGCGAACAGTGCCAGTCAGTTAGATTCCTGGCTTGAGCCGGGTGCTCAGACACCGAAACAACCAGAACAGGACTGGGGCGCTGTCGTGTCTCAGTCGGTGGGCTCTGCTAAAGATGACCCGTGGGGTTCATCGTCATCGGATGATTCCTTATTCGGAGGGTCGTTTGGATCGTCGTCATCGGGCAATGATCCCCTCGCTGCGTTAAATAAACCGGCTTTTTCAGATCCTGCACCGTCGTCGTCCGGTTGGGATGATAATGACGACTGGTGGAAAAGCGGATCAGCATCAGATCATGCCCCTGTAGAACAGCAGAACATCAGAATTCCTCGGCCAGAGGCGCCTGTGCAGCTGGCCCCTCAATCGCAGCACTCTCAGACTCCTGACCCGTTTGCTTCAGATTCTTTTGCGTCAGATTCTTTTGCTTCATCGTCGCCCGCGTCAGAGCCGAATCCGTTTGCAGCATCTGAAGCGGTTGCGGGCGGAGCTGATGATATTGATAGTTTGTTCGGGATACCTGCGTCTCCCGAGAAACCACAGACTACGCCACCGGCGTTTTCGTCATTTCCTGATTCGCAGCAGGTGCCTCCTGTGCCTGAATCGCAGATCCCGGAACCAATACCTGCAGCCTCCCGTCAGGGTCAGGCTGCGTTCGGGGCTGGTCAGCCTGGTTCTGGATCAGCTCAGGCTGCGTCTGGTGCAGGCACGTCGAGTGTTGATGTCCGACAGCTGGCCAGTCTTATGGGCCTGAATAATATCTCGGATGATCAGCTGGATAGCTTAATGCCGGAGGTCTCAGGCATTGTAAATGAGGCCGTGACCCGCCTGATTGATCTGTTGCGTGCCCGTACCGCGATTAAAAACGAGCTTCGTGTGCAACACACCATGATTCAGACAGTGGATAACAACCCGCTGAAATTTTCTGCCAACGCAGAAGACGCTCTGAAGATGATGTTCATCCGCGATGCGTCTGCATTTATGCGTCCTCAGGATGCGGTGCGCGACAGCTTTGATGACTTGTCTGATCATCAGGTGGCTGTCCTGAAAGGCATGCATGCCGCGTACGATACGATGTTTAAACATTTTGACCCGGACAACCTGAAGCAGCACATTAATGCCCGTGATTCGCTACTGGGTAACAAAGATGCGAAAAACTGGGTCGCTTTCGAGCAGTACTTTAAGGCTCTGAAGTCGGACTACGAGACGACATACAACCAGTTATTTGGTGAAGAATTTGCCCGCGCCTACGAAAAGCAGTTGGCCGAGCTTAAAAATACACGGGCGCTTAACCGTACCTGATTACTTTTAGGAAAAACAATGCAGTTTAAGAAAGGATGGCACCTGGTTTCGCTGGTGCTGGTACTGGCGATGATGTCGGGGTGTCAGTCGGCGCGTAAAGCGTTGAATATGGATACCAGTGCCGTTATCGAATTTACGGCAGGCACGCAGATCAACCCGGATGCAGATGATCGTCCGTCACCGGTCGTGATCCATGTATTTAAGCTGGCTGATGATCGTCAGTTCAGTCGGGAAGATTTCCTGAGTCTGTACGAGGGCGCACCGGCTCGTCTGGGTAAAGATCTGATCGATACCATTGTGCTGAAAGAACTGACCCCGGGTGAGCAGCGTATCGAAACCATCGAGCTGGCGACCGAAGTTAAGTATCTGGGGCTGATGGCTGAGTTTATTCAATATCGTGACGCCGAGGCGTTACTGGTCATTCCAGTATTGGAACACAACGAAAATGTGGTTCAGGTCGGTATCGAGGGAAATCAGATTGCCGTTGTTGAGAAAGAAGAAGACAACAGTGCTGCTACGCCTCATAAGAAACTACGTAGCGATCGTTCTTCACAACTCTGACGGTCGCGCTATTCAGAATTCGGAATTCACTGTACGGTCTGTGCAGTTACGGAAAGGATGACTCATGTCTTCAAAGAACAAGGTAATCTGGTCGGAAGGAATGTTCCTGCGCCCTCAGCATTTTCAGCAGCAGGATCGTTTTGTTGAGCGCCTTGTTGATGTTCGCACCGGGGCCGTTGGTAGTTATTACTGGGGTATTCAGGAGCTGACGATCGATGTCGAGGCGCTTGAGCTGGGCAAAGTCTCTATTTCTTCAGTTCGCGGTATTTTTCCGGACGGCACGCCGATATTGGCGCCTGAAGCAGAAGAGCTTCCACCGATTATTGAGATTCCTGAAAATACCCGGGATGAGATTGTTTACCTGTGCGTGCCTATGCGTCGCCCGGGTGCTCAGGAATCGGTTCGGGATGCCGAAGAGTTCCCACAGGCACGCTTCCAGACTTACAACTTCGATGCGCGTGACAGCTCGTCTTCGTCCGGCCAGTCGGCGCGCATCCAGATCGGGAAATTGTCTACCTGCTTTAAACTGGGTTCAGAAGACCTCGGTGGTTACGCCTGTATTGGCATTGCCCGCATCGCAGAACGGTTACCGGGAAATCCGGTAAAACTCGATAAAACATTTATACCGCCCGTGCTCGATTGTTCGGTCAGTGGTGAAATTAAAGGTTACATCGAAGAAGTGTCAGGCCTGCTGCGTCAGCGTGGTGAAGCTTTGAGCCATCGCCTGAGCGATTCAGGACGTTCAGGTTCTGCCGAAATTGCAGATTACCTTTTGCTACAGGTCATTAACCGCGTGCAGCCGTTGGTGAAGCATCTGACTCAGTTAGCGACTCTGCATCCTCTGACACTCTATACCGAGCTGTTGCAACTGGCAGGCGAACTGTCGACATTTACTGCCAGTGATAAACGTCCACCGGAAATGCCCCCGTACATTCACACAGATTTGCAGCAGACATTTGCTGGGCTTTTCTCGGCGCT
>NZ_DDKU01000058.1:0-7265 GCF_002339775.1 Thalassolituus sp. UBA2590 | reverse complement strand
CCGCCGGTTTGTCGTGCGCGAGCCAGTGTGTCGCATCCGGGTAAGTAGTCAGTGAGCCATTGTCGAGGAATTTTTCGCTGTCTCGCGCCATTTCCAGCGTTAGCGCGAGGTCGTGTTCCCCCCAGAGTATCTGAGTCGGCGTTTTAATCCGATCGCCTCTCGGTGACTTAGGCTGACTACGTAACGCTGAGCGATAGTAGTTGACCATGGCTCGCATAGCTCCAGGAATACGCCAGTGTTTTTGCAGTTCACTGAAGTCCTCGTCGCTGTAGCTGCCTTTATTGGATGTACGCTTGAGAATATCTCTGAAAAAGAAGAAATTATTCACTGGCAACGTCAATTCTGGCAGGCGCGGGATCTGAAAATAGAACACGTACCAGCTTTTTAGCATCTGTACCGGACTTTTACGCACTGTTCCCAGGAATACCTTAGGGTGGGGCACGTTCAGAATGCTCAGGCTGGCAAGCTGCTCAGGTTTATTCAGTGCGTACCACCAGGCAACCATGGCGCCCCAGTCGTGACCGACAAGATGGATTTTCTCAACACCGGCATAACGGCGGATGGCATCGACATCTTTGATCAGCTCATCGACGTGATAGTCGCTTACGTCGGCTGGCTTGGATGAGTGACCATAACCGCGCATATTAGGCACGAAGACACGGTAACCGGCTTCCGCTAACACAGGAATCTGATGGCGCCAGGTGCTCCAGCACTCTGGGAAACCGTGTAATAGAATAACGACCTCGCCATCGGCTGGGCCTGCGTGTCGGGTTTCGAGGCCTATTGGTCCGTTGTAAATGTGGGTAGTGTCCATGATTCCTCTCAATCAGCTGGATTGTCTGTGGAGGTGGTGAGGTCGATCATTCCAAGCATTTGTGCAGCGCCCGTGAAAAGCACGGCGATGCAGATTGCCTGAATTATTATTCTTAGTAATTTCGGTACGCGCAGGAAAGCGAGGTGGTGTTTTATCATGCTCGGATGGCCGAAAGGGCCGATGCCGAGATGTAGCATAGTGACGGCCATAGCCGGCAGCATCATCAGATAGATTACACCACTATTTTCCATGGTTCTTAATCCTTAGTCAGAGACTTAAGCGTGCGCTGACAGTGCATCTGGTTGAGAGCGTCTTCAGCATTTACGGGCTCAATGTTCATGCAGGTGTTCAGCAGCTTGCGTATTTCTTTGCGGAAATCATCTTCATCGAGGCGGATCAGGCCTACAGAGTATTCGTTGTAAACAATTGCCATATCCGGCAATAGTTTCTGAGCTTTTTCAAAATTTTCAATCGCGCTGCTTTCTGTTGCACCGTAAGTAATGCTTCCCAGAAATGAGCCTACGCGTTCAACGATGCCGGCTTCAAGCCCACCCCGTGTGAGAGGGTAAGCACCGCGATCTGGGGCGTACTCCTGCAATTTATCGAGTTTGTCTTGTGCGATAGGAATATAACCGGAGCTGCGGGCCTCTCCTGTGCTCATTAACTCGAGCATGCGGACTTTCGCGTAGACCAGTCCGAACTCTGCAAAGCGGTATTCGGGAGCGAGAGCCAGACCTTCGTTAGATAGGGCTGCGGCTTCCTCAAATTCTTCCATTTTGTCGTCGTGGTCATCAATCAGAAGGGTCGCGTGTACCAGGCGTGAGTAGATTGCCGGTACTTCTCCGACGGGCCCAAGCTGCATTCCCAGCTCGTACGCTTTTTCGTATTGGCCTGAATAGTGCAGTCGCCATACTTCCTGAACCGCATTGGACAGGTCTGAATAGTCACTTTCCTGAATGGCTTTAAATACGGCCGGGTGTGCTTCGGGATCAGAGCCCAGTACCATCATATGGTGAGCGAGACGTGGATAGTCGGTCATCATTGATCTGATCCAGTCGACATCCGGATACTCAACCCGTGTCAGCTTCGTCAGCTCCTGCCACTGCTGTTGCAGCTTATCTCCTGAAAAGTCATATTGCTGAAGATCTTCTGGATAGTCTTTCCAGTCCGTCGCCAGCACTGGAAAGCTTAGTAATACCGATAATGTAAAAATGAGAACGTGTTGCATAAAACCCCCAATAGAGAGGGCCAGTATACATACGCTTTATTACCTTGGCGTGTGGTTTTCCGCCAAAGCTTGAGGAGCTTCGGCGGTGTGGGACGACATCGTTTGCGAGGATAAATATTCAGTTGAATGCGCAGCCAGATTTAATGCCGAATGTCTTCAGAATCCTCGCCAAGGGGCAAAAGCCAGTGAAGGCGGCCTGGAGCATGTTTAACCCTACAAAACCCGTGAAGAACAGCCAGTATTCAGTATGCAGTTGGGATAGGGCGATGCTGAGCAGGATAAACGAACCGGCGATAGCAAAGACGAGACGATCAATGTTCATAGAATTAGCCTGTTTATAATAAAATAACCATGCAGTTATATTATTGCCTGTTTAAAACGTAGTCAACCCATTCCTTGCTGTGGGACTCAGGCCCACAAACCGCTATACTGCCAGGCTTATTATCTCTGAACTCGTTTGGAATCACGCAACCGTATGAAAAGCTCAGAAATCCGCCAGGCGTTCCTCGACTTCTTCGCATCGAAGGGACACGAAATCGTTGCCTCCAGCCCTCTTGTGCCGGGTAACGATCCGACGCTGCTGTTCACTAACGCCGGAATGGTGCAGTTCAAAGACTGTTTCCTCGGTAACGACGTGCGCAACTACACCCGTGCCGCGTCTTCGCAGCGCTGTGTTCGTGCCGGGGGTAAGCACAATGACCTGGAAAACGTGGGCTATACGGCGCGGCACCATACCTTCTTTGAAATGCTGGGTAATTTCAGCTTCGGCGACTACTTCAAAGAGGATGCGATCAGTTATGCGTGGGAGTTCCTGACCTCAAAAGAGTGGCTGAATCTGCCCGTCGACAAGCTGATGGTGACGGTTTACGCGGAAGACGATGAAGCGTTCGATATCTGGAATAAAAAGATGGGCATTCCAGAGGATAAAATCGTGCGTATCGGTGATAACAAAGGTGCACGTTACGCATCGGATAACTTCTGGCAGATGGGTGACACAGGTCCTTGCGGCCCATGTACTGAGATTTTCTACGACCATGGCGAGCACATCTGGGGTGGGCCTCCGGGTACGCCAGAAGAAGACGGCGACCGCTTTATTGAAATCTGGAACAACGTCTTCATGCAGTTCGAGCGCAAGGCCGACGGCGAGATGCTGCCACTGCCTAAACCATCGGTGGATACCGGCATGGGGCTTGAACGTATTTCTGCGATTATGCAGGGCGTGCACAGCAACTACGAGATCGATATTTTCCAGGCACTGCTGAAAGCTGCCGGGGAACTGACGGGTTGCAAAGACACGGAGAATAAGTCTCTGCGCGTGATTGCTGACCACATCCGCTCTACCAGCTTCCTGATTGTCGACGGCGTACTGCCATCGAATGAAGGCCGTGGTTATGTGCTGCGTCGTATTATTCGTCGCGCTGTTCGCCACGGTCATATGCTGGGTGCGTCAGCGGGCTTCTTCAATAAGCTGGTTCCTGCGCTGTGTGAGCAAATGGGTGAAGCCTATCCTGAACTGGTCAACCTGTCTGAGCACGTTCAGAAAGTTCTGCGTATCGAAGAAGAACAGTTCGCTAAGACACTCGATAAGGGGATGGCGATCCTTAACGATGCGATTGCCGATATGAGCGGCGATACCATTCCGGGCGAGACCGCGTTCAAACTCTACGATACCTATGGCTTCCCTCTCGACCTGACGGCGGATGTGGCCCGTGAGCGTGATCTGAAGGTTGATGAGGACGGCTTTAATACCGCCATGGAGAAACAGCGTGAAACTGCCCGTGCCGCTGGCAACTTCTCTGCGGATTACGGACAAGGCCTGGATCTTGACGGTGAAACCGGCTTCCTCGGTTATGAGTCGTTGGAAAATACCGGCACGGTGAAAGCCTTGTTTGTGGGCGGCGAAAAAGTTGAGCAGCTGAAGGCTGGCGACGAAGCTGTCCTGGTTCTTGACGAAACGGCCTTCTACGCAGAAAGCGGTGGTCAGGCCGGAGACACAGGTTTCCTGAAAGCGGATGGTGTTGTCTTCCAGGTAAAAGACACGACCAAAGAGGGCAAAAACCATCTGCACCAAGGTGTGCTGGTTGAAGGCACGGTATCTCTTGGTGATCAGCTGACCGCAAGCGTGGACGCGGAAAAACGCGCCTCCACAGCCATTCATCACTCGGCAACACACCTTCTACACGCTGCGCTGCGCAACGTACTGGGTGAGCACGTCGCACAGAAAGGCTCTCTTGTAACCTACGACAAGCTGCGTTTTGACTTCTCTCACCTTGAGGCGGTCAGACCAGAAGAATTAGCAGAGATCGAGAATCTGGTGAATGCGCACATTCGCGCGAATACACCGGTAGCAACGCGCTTGATGAACATCGATGATGCGAAAGCGGCCGGCGCTATGGCTCTCTTCGGTGAGAAATACGATGATGAAGTCCGTGTACTGTCGATGGGAATGGATGATTTCTCGATCGAACTCTGTGGTGGTACACATGCTCAGCGTACTGGCGATATCGGCCTGCTGAAGATCAGTTCAGAAAGCGGTATTGCTGCGGGTATCCGTCGTATTGAGGCGGTTGTTGGTCAGGCTGCTCTTGATTTCGTCGCCCGTGAAGAAGCGACGTTGACAACGATTGCCCGTGCTCTGAAAGGGTCGACTGATAACGTGGGCGATAAGGTCGAACAGTTGATCAGTCGTAGCCGTCAGTTAGAAAAAGAACTGGATGCACTGAAGAGCAAGCTTGCTTCCAGCGCCGGTTCAGATCTGGCAGGTCAGGCGAAAGATGTAAACGGTGTAAAAGTACTGGCCGCCGAACTGGATGGCGCCGATGTACCCGCGCTGCGTAACACGATGGACCAGCTGAAGAACAAACTGGGGTCCGCGGTGATTATGCTGGCCTCTGCCAATGACGGGAAAGTGACCCTGCTTGCCGGTGTGACTAAAGACCTGATCGGTAAGGCGAAGGCGGGTGACGCCGTTAAAGAAGTGGCTGCTTACGTTGATGGCCGTGGTGGTGGTAAACCAGAAATGGCGCAGGCCGGTGGTCAGAAACCAGAAGGTATTGCCGATGCGCTCAAAGCCTTTGAAGAGTGGGCGGCTGCTAAGCTCTGATCCTTCTCCTGCTGCCGTCTTGAAGCCCGCCCTCGTGCGGGCTTTCTTGTTTTAGTGCACTAATTACAGCGTCTGGCCCGAATTGTTGTGTATCTGGCAGAACAGTCTCGTCCAACGTCTATAGATTGCTTTTCTCGTGCTCCCATTTATTGTTTAATTGCGACCCTTTTGATCAATTGCGCAGATATCCCCATATGGCGTTGTACGTACAGAAATATGGCGGCACCTCGGTCGGCACGACGGAGCGTATTGAAGCCGTCGCAGATAAGCTGAAAGCTTTTCACGATGAGGGTCACCAGCTGGTAGTTGCCGTCTCAGCGATGAGCGGTGAAACGAATCGCCTGATCGGTTTAGCCGGGGCGATTACCGATAGTCCTTCTCCCCGTGAAATGGACGTTCTTGTTTCCACTGGTGAGCAGGTGACGATCGCTCTTCTGGCTATGGCGCTGGAAAAGCGAGGTATCACTGCGCGTTCATTTACTGGCTGGCAGGTGGGCATTAAAACTAACAATGCGTTCATGAAAGCCCGTATTGAAGATATTGAAACCAGCAAGATGCGCGAAGTTCTGGATAACGGCGGTATCTGTATTGTTGCTGGCTTCCAGGGGGTGGATGATGACAACAACATCACGACGCTCGGTCGTGGTGGCTCAGACACCACTGGGGTGGCTCTGGCGGCGGCACTGAATGCTGACGAGTGCCAGATCTATACTGACGTTGATGGCGTCTATACCACTGACCCTCGCGTGGTTGCTGCTGCTCGTCGTATGGAAACCGTGACGTTTGAAGAAATGCTGGAAATGGCCAGCCTCGGATCAAAGGTTCTGCAGATCCGCTCGGTTGAATTTGCCGGTAAATATAAAGTTCCTTTGCGTGTGCTGTCCTCATTCAAAGAAGGCAACGGCACTCTGATTACAACCGAGGAGAACAGCTCCGTGGAAAAACCCGTTATCTCTGGTATTGCGTTTAACCGTGATGAAGCAAAAGTAACAGTTCAGGGTGTGCCTGACGTACCGGGCGTAGCGTCACGAATTCTTGTTCCTGTCAGTGATGCGAACATCGAAGTCGATATGATCGTACAGAACGTCTCTGAAGATGGCTCAACTGACTTCACCTTCACCGTGCACCGTAACGACTACCAGAAAGCACTGAAGCTACTTACAGAACTGGCCGAAGAACTCAATGCGGAAGGCGTTAACGGAACTGATGACATCTGTAAGGTGTCTCTAGTAGGGGTAGGTATGAGATCCCATGCCGGTGTGGCCAGCAAAATGTTTAAGACGCTGGCGGATGAAAGCATCAATATCCTTGCGATTACGACCTCTGAAATCAAGATTTCAGTCGTGATTGAGGAAAAGTACCTCGAGCTTGCTGTTCGTGCGCTGCATACCGCGTTCGGACTGGATGCAGAGGTGACCGAAGAGCACTAAGCTCTGGTGTTATCAGTGGGCGGCCCATGAAGGAATGCCCACTAATAACAAATAGTCCTCACTCTGCGCAGGACCCGGCTTTAAAACTGGCTGATCTGGTCAATACTGGAAGAGTGGGACACAAAGGTGACGAATGTCACAGCACCCTATACAGAAACTGGAATCTGAGGAGAACCTCTATGCTTATTTTGACCCGCCGTGTTGGTGAAACACTGATGGTTGGTGACGAAGTCACTGTGACCGTTTTGGGTGTTAAAGGAAATCAGGTACGAATCGGTGTGAATGCCCCTAAAGAAGTTGCAGTACACCGCGAGGAAATTTACCAGCGCATTCAGCGCGAGAAGGACGGTGGTGACCCTAACGGTAACTACTAACGCCTTAATTTTCTTGAATTTTTCCTTTGAAAATTCTCTGAACGTGGTATGATGCGCGCCGTGATGTGGAGAGATGGCCGAGTGGCTGAAGGCGCGCCCCTGCTAAGGGCGTATAGGTTTACCCCTATCGAGGGTTCGAATCCCTCTCTCTCCGCCACGTTCTTTCTGCTTCGGCAGAAGCGTATTTAAGTCGTTGACACCTTACTCAACAACCCTATAATACGCGCCCCACGATGCGCGCTCGTAGCTCAGCTGGATAGAGTACCTGGCTACGAACCAGGCGGTCGGAGGTTCGAATCCTCCCGAGCGCGCCATT
>NZ_DDKU01000133.1:0-3455 GCF_002339775.1 Thalassolituus sp. UBA2590 | reverse complement strand
GCCAGCGAGTGCTGCGCCAATGCTACCCGAGAGTTTTATTTTTTCTCCCTGAAAGGTCACCGGCGCATCCAATTGGGCGCTGATTTTTTCGCAGACCTGAATCAGGTTACGCGTCTGTCGGAGGTTTTCGGCGATCAACGCAAAGGTGTTGCCGCCAATCCGGGCCAGGGTGTCGGATTTTCGGGTGACAGAGCGCAGTCGCTCTGTCAGTTCAGTCAGCACCGCATCTCCCGCAGAGTGGCTGAATGATTCACTCAGCCGGTGAAAATGATCAAGATCCAGGATCACCAGCCCCATCGGTTGCTTACTTCGTTTATGGGCTTCCAGCGAGTGTTCAAGGCGATCCTGAAACAAGTAGCGGTTGGGCAGCCCGGTAAGAGGGTCCAGGTAGCGGTTCGAACGCAACGCGCATTCCCGGGTTTTTCTTGTCGCAGCCGTGCGAATAGCAGGAATCAGCTCAGCGGAACTGGTCACTACCTCCTGCGCGCCTAATTCCAGTAGTCGCTCCATACGCATGTCCGGGAAGTTCAGCATCACAACCAGAGGCGCCTCAGGCAAGGCCTGTGTGGTGTAATCGAGAATCTGCGCCAGCCTCTCGCTGTAAGTCGAGGCATGCAGCACGATTACGCCTTCTGACTCCATCCAGCTTTCGGCGAGTGATTTACCATCCTCACAGAGACAAACACGGACAGCTCTCGGCAAAGCTGGCTCAGCTTCATCGATGGAATGCCAGAAAACGATAGGTGTTTCGAACTTAACGGGTTTAATGAAAGACACTACAGAACCTCCCTGTGACGTATACAGAGAGTGTAGAAGGCCTCCCGGTATTAGCCCGGGAGACACACAAAAGTCAGGCGTCAGTTCTCAGACGGAAAATGACGCCAGAAAACAGGCACCCGAGAACAACCGATCAGACAGCGACTGGTGCCTTAATATGTGGGTGAGACTCGTACCCTTCGATGACAAAGTCTTCGAATTTGTAATCAAAGATACTCTCTGGTTTACGCTCAATCACCAGCTTAGGCAAAGGCAATGGTTCACGGCTTAGCTGCAGATCCGTTTGCTCAAGGTGATTAGCGTAAAGATGAACGTCACCGCCCGTCCAGACGAAATCCCCCACTTCAAGGTCGCACTGTTGAGCCATCATATGAAGCAGCAAAGCGTAGCTGGCGATATTAAATGGAACACCCAGGAAAATATCTGCGCTGCGCTGATAGAGCTGACAGGAAAGCTTGCCGTCAGCGACGTAGAACTGGAAAAAAGCATGGCACGGCGGCAGCGCCATGTTTTCAATTTCACCCACATTCCAGGCACTGACAATCAGGCGGCGGGAATCAGGGTTGTTCTTAATCTGTTCAACTATCTGGGTGATCTGATCCACGTGGCGACCATCCGCTGTCGGCCAGCTACGCCACTGCGAACCGTATACGGGCCCGAGGTTTCCTTCTTCGTCTGCCCACTCATCCCAGATAGAAACGCCATTCTCTTTCAGATAACTGATATTGGTATCACCGCTCAGGAACCAGAGAAGTTCATGAATGATGGAACGCAGGTGCAGCTTTTTGGTGGTCACCAGCGGGAAGCCTTCACTCAGATCAAAGCGCATCTGGTAGCCGAAACAACTGTAGGTACCCGTTCCGGTGCGGTCTTCTTTAAATACACCGTTTTCACGAACGTGACGCATCAGATCGAGGTATTGTTTCATGCTTTATTGGCTCCACTGTTTGTGCCGTTACGGTAGGCCCAGATCAATAAAATCAGACCAAATACAATCATCGGCAGGCTCAACATCTGCCCTCGGGTCATCCAGCCGAACATATCGAACCCTATGTGCGCATCCGGCTCACGGAAGAACTCGGCAATAGTACGGAAAACCCCATAACCAATGAGAAACATCGCGCTGACCGCTTTCTGCGGGCGAGGACGGGATGAATAAAACCAGAGAATAACAAACAGCAGCAGGCCTTCCAAACCCGCCTGATAGAGCTGCGAAGGGTGACGGGCAAACTCGTCAGCACGTGGAAATACCATCGCCCAGGGCACATGCTCAGGATCGGCAACACGCCCCCACAACTCGCCGCCAATAAAGTTACCGATACGACCGAACATTAAGCCCAGAGGAACGAAAGGCGCACCGAAATCACCGACGTCAAAGAAACTCTTCTTATGAATTTTGCAGAAGATCAGAATGGCGGTCAGAACGCCAAGCAAACCGCCATGGAAGGACATTCCCCCTTCCCATACCCGGACAAGCCAAAGCGGGTCTTCAAGAAACTGCGGAAAGTTATAAAACAGCACGTAGCCCATGCGGCCACCAATCACGACCCCCATCGCGCCGTAGAAGATCAGATCCGATACCTGCTGGGTCGTCCAGCCACTGCCGGGCTGTTTAGCGCGCCATGTTGCCAACAGGTATGCGGAGGCAAATGCCGCAAGGTACATCAGGCCGTACCAATGTACTTTGATAAAACCAAGTTCAAACGCGACTGGATTGATATCCGGATAAGTCAGCATGGTACTTCCCTGACGGTAAAACAGTTAAAAGAAAATAAAGCGGATTCCGACGACGCAGAGTAACACAGCGAACAACTTTTTCAGCAGCGCCGCATCAAGCTTATGCGCCAGGCGCGCACCCACCTGAGCACAAGGTACGCTGGTCAAAGCAATCCCCAGAACAGCAGGCCAGTATACGAATCCGGTAGACCACTCTGGCAGAAGATCATTCCCTTGCCCGGCAATGATATTGGTGACTGCTCCGGTCAGAGCGATCGGAATCCCACATGCAGCAGACGTCGCTACTGCCTGACGCATACTGAAGCGCATCCATGACAAATAAGGGACAGTAAACGTCCCACCGCCGATACCGAACCATGAAGAACCGAAGCCAACAATACTACCCGCACTCATCAAGCCAAGAGCAGAAGGTCGATCTCCCTTGCCTGGCGGCTCCCAGCCGGTGAACATTTTCAACGCCAACAGCAGCGCAAAGACACCAATGATGTTCTGCAATACCGGACCAGGAACTTCACTGATAAGGACCACACCCGCCGCCGTACCAATAACAATCCCGGCGGCCATACTGCGCACCAATGACCAGTCGATCGCGCCATTGCGGTGATGCTCACGCACGGAACTCAGTGAAGTAAATACGATAGTGGCGAGAGAGGTAGCCACGGCCATATGGGTAAGCACCTCGGCGGAAACGCCCTGTGCTGCGAAACTGAAAATCAGTACAGGAACAATCACCATGCCCCCGCCGATTCCAAACAGTCCGGCAAGCACGCCAGCAAATGCCCCCACCAATAAATAGAGTAAAAAGGTCATACAGATCGGTTCTTCTTCATGGTCGCGGCATTATGAAGCATTCGTGCTTGGTGTACACTGCCGCTATGTGCTTAATCGTTTTCGACTGGCAACCCGGTCAATCTCAGTGGCTGCGCCTGAGCGCAAACCGC
>NZ_DDKU01000074.1:0-8434 GCF_002339775.1 Thalassolituus sp. UBA2590 | reverse complement strand
AAACTGATGCCATAATGGCAACCCGCATCGCCCTCAAAAGCCTGGATCAGTTCAACCTTGTAGAGCGTATCAGTAACCTGTTGACCGGGGCGCTCCTTGGGTTGGTATCTCTGGTTTTACTGTATTTTCTGTTCGCCTTTGCCCGCGGTGATAAAGGTATTCGCGCCGCTGGAGTTCTCGGCTCAACGTCAGTCATGTTCTTTGTGCCCGCCAGTGTGGGCATCAGTTTCGACCTCCCGATCAATGTCTACCTGCCAAACGGTTGTATCGAAACCTACTCAGTAGGTGGAATACTCATCGCCCAATTGCTGGCCCTCTTAAAGCTCAAGTGGCGGCAGGTCTGGATACGCGCACTTATCAAACTGAACATCGCAGCCCAGGTCGGCATTCTGCTCAGCGATGTTGTTACGCCCAGCTATCTGACCGAAACCATGCTGTACACCACCACGACCTTTGCTCAGCTGCTCACCATTTTTGTGACCACGGTATATCGCAGTAAGTATCCGGAGTGTCATGTATATCTGCGCAGTGCGGCCATCGTGATCACTCTGGGGATGGTGATCACACTCATGCACAAAATGAACTTAATCAATATGCCAGTGACCGAGCAGGTGTTGGTGTTTCTGTTACCTCTGGCAGCGGCTGCGGGCCTGTTCTTTTCACAACTGGCCATCAGCGCCAAACACAGCCATCGCGAAATCAGCGGTCAGCCGGGGATTCCGCCTGAGACCATGGGGCAGATCAGCCATGAGCTCAGAACCCCGATCAACGGCGTGATTGGCATGAGCGAGCTGCTCACTGACACGCCGCTATCGATCACACAACGCGACCACCTTGAGACCATCAAGATGGCGGGTACCGATTTGCTGGTACTGGTAAATGAACTTTCAGACCTCGGCAAACTGAAAGCCCGTGAAGTGTTTCTTGATATCAAACCCGTTCGGGTCATCAATCTTCTTAACCGCACACTCGGACACTTCCAGCAGGAAGCCGCGCGTAAACAGGTTGAGTTGATTCTCGACCTGTCTGACAATTTTCCTGAGCGCCTGCTGTGTGACCGCAACCGCCTGCTTTCCGTCTATTACAATCTGCTGTCACGCACTCTGGCATACACCGAGCACGGTGCCCTGACCGTGTATGCCTCTTACTACTGTGGTGAACAAGCACAAGGCCTGCGCCTGCAGCTGCAGATCAGTGGTACGGTCATCAAACAGCAGGAACTCGAGTCTCTGTTCCGCATGCTGCAACCGGGCAACACGAAAGTCGATGGCAACGACCCACACACCTGGAATCTAACGGTTGTCAGGGGTCTTATACGCCACATGCGCGGCACGTTGGATATCGAAAGCCTGAGCAGCCAGGGCGGCTCAGTTACCCTCTTCCTGCCGATGCAGACCGACACCAGTGAAGACCTCTCACAGAAAGAGCAGGACTCCTCTCTGAAGGGCCTGAATGTACTCATCGTTGATGACAACGCTACGCTGCGTTCAGTCATCGAAAAACAGCTGAAACGCTGGGGAGTGAACTCCGACAGCACCTACAGCGGCAAAGAAGCCCTGGCCATGCTGAGGACAGAACACCGCAACGGAACACCTTACGATATCGTTATCATTGATCACGATATGCCGGTGATGTCGGGCCTTCAGCTGGCAGAGCGTATTCACTCAGATGAAGAAATTCGCCGTAAGCCCGCCAACCTGATGCTGACCGGACTCAGCACCAACAGTGTCGAACGCAGTGCCTCCGCCGCCGGTATCGACTATGTGATCGCCAAGCCAGCCAGCGGTAATCGCCTGCGCGAAGCCCTCGCGATCCTTCAGAAACGGCGCACACCGGCCTACTGACCTGCATCATGCAGCTCTACGTTCAATAGGGTAAAATGGTCACCAGATTTCAAGAAGGTGACCTTCATGACCGCCAGAAGACAATTTTCTCTGTTCGATAAACTCATCACCAATGCCGATCAGGCGCTCCGCACACTGGTACCCGGTGCAGCAACTGCCGAGCGTGCTTCGCCAGCGCAGAGCCGTGAATACAGTGAACTGTCAGAGCAGGAACGACAGCATGCTGCCGGATTGATGCGCATTAACCATACCGGTGAAGTCTGTGCACAGGCGCTGTATCAGGGGCAGGCCCTGACAGCGAAACTGCCTGAAGTACGCGAAGCAATGGAAGAAGCGGCCGAAGAAGAAATCGACCACCTGGTCTGGTGTGAAGAACGTATCAAAGATCTTGGCAGCCACACCAGCCGCCTCAACCCTGCGTTCTACGCACTGTCATTCGGCATCGGTGCAATCGCGGGTAAGATCAGCGATAAGGTAAGTCTGGGCTTCGTCGCCGCCACAGAAGAGCAGGTCTGTAGCCATCTGAGCAAACACATGACGTCCCTGCCGACACAAGACGAAAAGAGTAAAGCTGTACTACTACAGATGCTTGAAGACGAAGCGAAACATGCGACAACGGCCATTGAAGCTGGCGGAAAGCGCTTTCCTTTGCCCGTAAAAATGGGAATGACTGCGCTCTCAAAAGTGATGACAAAAGCCACATACCGCATCTGAGCCGCGCCCTCCTGCCCCACTTTGGTTCAGAAGTGGGGCATCTATCGTTCCCCCTTTTATAGAACAAATCGCTGTAAAGAGGCATCTCTTCTGTAAACACTTGTCATATGGCCTACTCTGAAAAGTGGGCCTAATCTGAAAAGAGACAAGCGGGAGACAGATATGCCATCGTTCAACCTCATCAGTAAGATCCGCCGTTTTTATAAACTACCTGAGAATCACCCAGACATTGAGTGGACCAGAACTGAAACCTATCGCAGACGCCTGGAGCAGGTAAAAACAGGCTGGATTATCAGTGGTGTATTTATGTTAGCCGCAGAAAATGTTGCTGCGATTCTTGGCATATTCTTTTTCAGTAGTTTTATGAGCTTCGCATTTCTCGAACGGGACGAAGAATAAGCAACTTTTTTTATACCCGCTCTGCTTAAAGTAAAACAAACCACAAGCTGCAGAGCTCAACACGTCGCAACATCTTGAATCATCAGTATTTTTTCTGCAGTTTTTCCGCTCTCACTCTCCTGTTAAAACTTGTTCATCAAAAATCCCCTGAACTATTCACCGGATCACCGGTCGTAAAATTGACAGTAAAGAGACTGTAACGCCGGGAGAGGCCCTTTTTAACGCCCTCACGCGAAATCAATCTGAAGCCCGCAACAATCCCAAAAGGAGAGTTATTATGGCTAATGCAAACTCAAAATCAGCAAACAATTCAGTCGATAAGCAAGAAGAGCTGGCAGCAAGTCGTGAAGCAGTTTCTGAAGCTTATAACAAGCTGATCGACGCCAAAAATCACTTCAAAGTAGCCGCAGAATCGGCAGGTGTAGATGTCAAAAATGACGCCACTGAGCAGCTATTAAAAGGTCGTGATAAAGCCTCTGAACTTGCAGACCAGGCAACCGGCTACATGAAAGAAAAGCCACTGGTTACTGCGGGTATTGCATTTGCTGCAGGCTTCCTTGCTTCGAAAGTGCTCTCACGTAAATGAGCCCGGAAAGCAATAAAAAGCCAGAGCAGAGCGAACAGGAAGCTCTTGCTCAAGCGCTGACAGAACAACTGTCAGCGCTGTCTGGCCAGACCACAACGGCTGCAAAAGAACTGTCTGAAATATTCAGACTGGAGATGCAGTTAACGGTCGATGATACCCGAAGATTACTCATCACCTGGCTGGCGATTATTCCAGCAATTATTCTGGCATGGGTTTCTTTGGGTGGATTAATTGCCTGGTGTGTTTATGCCCTGTCAGCATCTGTGACCTGGGCAATTTCCAGTTTTACTTTGCTTCAGATTGCGCTCTGCATAACGCTGCTTTCAATGAGAAAACGATTCCGCAACGGTATCGGTTTTCGGCGCACCAAGTCGCATGCACGTCGAATCATACAGGAGGTATCCGGTGAAGCGTCAGACTATGATCAACCGACTCGATCAACTTGATGAACAGCTGACGCTTCGCACAAAAGCGATCGGCGTACTCGCAAAAGACTCTCACGAGACTCTTAAAAAAGTCCCCCCAGTCTGGTTAATAGGCACTGGCGTGGCAGCAGGTGCACTGGTCGGCTTTCTTGGCCCTACCCGTATCTCTGCCCTAAGCATTCAGGGCAGCCGGTTAATTCCGTTTACGCGTGATGCCTTCGCCTTAGGCCAGCAGTTCGGAGCCGGCGAATGAGTCAGCTTCGGCAGATTGCCCTAAAAAATCAGAACGATGAGTCAGAAGATCAGCCCAAAAAGCTGACCTCCATGCAAATGGTAATGTACTGGCTTATCGCATTTGTCGTTTTCTACACGCTGTACATTGCGCAGACACTCTTCCTGCCCGTTGTAGTGGCCGCACTGTTCGCACTGCTACTCAGCCCATTGGTACGAATACTCAAACGCTTCTATATTCCGAGATCATTCTCTGCCTTGCTGTTACTGGCCTCACTCGGTGTACCCTTTACACTGCTCGGAATGCAATTGGTCGAGCCCGCAGAGCGCTGGGCAGAACGTATTCCAGAGCTGTCGACACAGCTGACCACAGAGCTGAATGAAATCAGCGAAAAACTCGCGCTCAGCGAACAGGCGCCTCCACCAAAAGCTGAACCAGAAGAAGACAGCGGCGGATGGTTCGGCTGGTTCAGCAAAGATGAGCCCGAACCGCCGAAACCCGAACCTGAGCCAGACCAGAACGCTGTCTCAGACCGTTTCAAACAAGGCGGTGTTGAGTTAATGATTCAGATACTGGGCGCAACACCGGTCATGCTCACCCAGTTCTTCACCTTTGTGATTCTGGTCGTTTTCATGCTGGTATTCGGGCCGCTACTCTACAGTAACTTTATCAGTGGCTTTACCCAGCAAAGCGACAAGCAGGCGGCAAACTCGCTGCTCGACGAAGTACAACGCGAGCTATCGCGCTACATATTAACAGTGAGTGTCATCAATACCGGCCTTGGTATCGTGACAGGAGCGGCGCTCTGGGCCGCTGGTGTGCAGGATGCCCTGCTGTGGGGTGTGATGGTCGCCCTGCTGAACTTCGCCCCTTACGTGGGCCCGATTGCAGGCATGATGGTGCTGTATCTGGCTGGAATTATTCAGTACGGTGCAAACTGGATGGCGTTCATACCGCCATTGATCTTTTTTGGTATTAACACCATCGAAGCTCAGTTCATTACCCCTACCGTGCTCGGCCACAATATGAGGCTCAACCCTCTGATACTGATACTCTGGCTTATTCTGTGGGGCTGGATGTGGGGAGCTGTAGGCGTCTTGATTGCCGTGCCTTTACTGGTCTGCCTGAAACTGGCGGCCGCACGCCTGAATATCTTCTCTAGATGGGTAAAGCTGATCGAAACTCCTGGCTAAACAAAGCACAGATATAAGAGCGGCACAGGGGTATAAACAGTGCCGCTCATCCCTTCTATCGGATATCAGCCAGATTCGGGTTATCAGGCCTTTTTAACGAACTTGGCTGTCACCATAATTTCGCCAGCACCGGCAAACTTGCAGTCCAGCTCGTGATCCTTGCCTTCAACAATGCGGCGGATGGTCGTCTTAGAACCGATCTTCAGTGGCTGCGATGAACCTTTCACCTTCAGATCTTTAATCAGAGTGATCTGATCGCCTACTTCCAGCACCTTGCCGTTCGAATCACGAACCACAAACGCATCGTCATCGCTGTTATCTGCTGGGTTCCACTCGTGACCGCATTCCGGGCATACCAGGTTTGCCTGATCTTCATAAACATACTCAGACTGACACTGAGGGCATGGAGGCAAAGACATAATGAACACTTCTTATCGGTTTTTAAGGAGGCCGGAGTATACCCGAATAGCCCTACAAACGGTATGGGGTCTCAGTCATCATCCTGCATAGGGATGCCGTAAGTACCCGCATCCAGCCCAGCCAGCCGCTCATTGATGGCCGCCTGCTCTGCCGCCGTAACCTCAACAACATCATCAGGCTGATAGAAGATATGCCTCCCTTGGGCGTCATCGAAGCGAATCTTGCCCAGAATCACACCGCGTTCGCTGATGCAGTCCAGCTCCTGCTGGATAGGGAAAAACAACATACTGAACAGAACCTGAATAACGTAAAGGGGCGGCGATTATAGCTATCGGGGCAACCTCTCTCAATTTGTACAACTTACGTATAAGTTCTGGATTTTATCACCACTTCTCGTACACAATGAGACGACTTAGCTATCTGTCTTAACTCACCGGAGTCATGCATGTTCTCATTCTTGAAAAGTGATCCGACCAAGAAACTCAGAAAACAGCACGCCGCGCTGCTTGAACAAGCCATGCATGCCCAGCGAGGTGGCGATATCCGCACTTACTCTAAGCTATCAACGGAGGCTGAGGATATTTATAAGAAGATTCAGGAGATAGAGGCTGCAGAGAAGCTGTAAGACAGCTACTCGCAGGGTATAGCGAAATCCACATGGTAGTGCTCGTCATGGCGCACCCAAGAGCGCTTTTTCGAAAACTGAATATTGTCTTTAAGATACTGCCCGTACTTAGTATCAAGCAAATTTGGTTGCAGGGCCGGATCAAAGATTACCCGCCATAAACCGTGCCCGTGCGCTTTCGCCTGTTGGTCCAACGCTACTATATGAGCAGCGAGCGCCTCGTAATCAATGTGCATTTCATCGAAATGATCACTGCCATCGAACTCGATATTGTAGCCAAACTTATTTAAAGGATTCGTTGGCAGGTGAACGGATTTACCATTCCCATCCACGACTGGAGTCATGAAGTCGACAGATAGTCCGTTTCTGTGAGTCTTATGAGGTTTAAACTGACCGCCCTCTTTAAAACCTGTTTCTGCGTACTTATAAACCTTATCAGGTTGCTCTTTTTCCAACTGTACGTAGGCAGACACTACAATATCCCTGACTTCAGAATGAACATAAGTGCGACCAGCCAATCGGGCAATGGAGCGGTAGCCCACATAGTTGCTTCCTTCAGAGGGTAGCTGCACACCTCCAGACAAGCTGCCATTGGCTGTTGTGCCATAGCAGGTGCTCGTTTCGGCGTGTAACATCACAGGGAACGATAAGATGGCGAGTAGTATGTATCTCATAAGCATATTGGGCTTCGTTGACTGTCTTTGGTTTCCGTTTTATCGGGGCAAGATCATTGGTCCAATGCTTGTGCTTGTTATGCGCATGCTGCACTTTAACGTTTTTAATAGGATTTTATTGGTACGAAATCATAAGATCCTTTTTGGACCAATAAATATTCTGATGCGGAGTTTAATCGATTAATTAAGTGGTGCCCATCTAGTGGCTGAATATCAATCAAATTTCCCGGCTTTAAAATATTTGGATCACTACTAGAATCCAGCACAACTTCTATTTCACCACTTAAACATACTATGCTTTCAATAACATTCGAATGATAGTGTGCGGGTGAAATCTCTGCTGCTTTTAAACAGATTCTTGAAACTCTTACTTCATCTGTCTTGATTAAATCAATTTTATTCACTGACTTTTCTCTGACTCATAACGCCGCGTTCAGTTGCGGCCGGAATGGAGTTTGCCTTGTGCTAATGTTTTCTAGCACAAAGCAAGCGGAGTGTAGGGCGTCAATTGCAACGCTTTGTTATGCACTTATTCCTTGCCTTTAATAGGGGTTAATTTAGGCTTTGCCCCTTCAATATCCGAAATCTCTTGGTTTACAAGAGCCAAAAGTCGATTTAAGTAAAGACGATCATCTTGAATTTCAGAAAATTCATCGTCGTCCGAGCATTCATCTTCATTTACCTCAGAAAGGATGCCCTCATAGGCTTGAATAGATGCCCGTATATATGTTAGGTCCTTGTATGAAAAAGCCATATCATACCTTCTGTTTCATGTATTTTTTAAGCTCTTCAAGTTTTTCAATGTACTCAGATAACAGCATATCTCTATCAGGCTCTATTGAGTAGTGAGTATTTCCTTCGCTATCAGAGAACATATCCTTAGCGATAACTAAACCTTCTTCTAGTTTGGCATTCTTAGTTATTACCCACCAGCAATCATTTTTTCCGAGTTTGACCTTGCTGCTCATCCCATCAAAAAGTGAAACCCCGCCGGATTTCGCTAATACGTATAAGTCATCAGTTCCACCTTTTTGGTAGGTAACTATATCATTTTTCTTATCTTGCTCAGTTTTTGTCCTGCTGTTATAAGACTTTTGAGGCCTTGAATCTTCCTTGTATCGAACCTTGCCAATTTGCTCGTCACTCTTTTTTCCTTTCCGAAATACCACGTCGACATCGAATTTATACATATAAATCTGATTCGATCGCTTAGTTCGGTTAAGGTAGTCAATAGCTTCATTTTCAGTGAAGGTTAATATATTGGCTTTCATCATTACTCCTTTAATAGATGGTGATTGCATAACATCTATGGACACCCCTCA
>NZ_DDKU01000178.1:25097-32036 GCF_002339775.1 Thalassolituus sp. UBA2590 | reverse complement strand
TCTCACCCCGGAAAACTACAATAAGCTCGACATAACCCACTGAAATACAAGGAATTTTCTTGTGTTTTGGTGGTGTTTTTTACTCTTAGAACAGTAGCATCTGGTCTGCTGTTACCCGTTTTTCCTGAAAACTCAGCTCTCCTAAGAGCAATTTCATATTGGCGAATTGCTTTTCTGAGACCTCAAGACAGCGGATAGAGCCTTCTTTGGGTAGATTGCGCTCCAGTCTTTTGAGGTGCTTGTCTGCATCGTCCCGGTTATTGACGATGCGGCTATAGACTGACCACTGGAGCATGTCGTAGCCATCTTTTAGCAGAAAACGTCGGAAAACGACGTAAGCACGTTTTTTGGCCCGCGTAGTTACTGGCAAATCAAAGAAGACTATCAATCGCATAAATCGCCTCGTCTCTTTACTCATCTGATCAATCCTGTTTCGGATGTGCAGCCAGCCATAACGGCGACTTATCTCGAGTCTCGCAAGCCTGAGCAAGGCCTGACACCATTCGATCTATATTGGCTAAAACTGTGCCTTGATCGTTGTTCAGGCAGTTACCTATGTCCTGATGTAAAAAACTGACCAGCTTGCCTTTGTCCTGTGGCGTTAGTTCCCGTTCTTCTTCGTCCAGGTAGTGCTGTAATACCCAGTGATCCAGCAGTGGCCGATACGGCTCTATCAGGTCGTCGGCGAGATTAAAGGCGTTCTGTTCATTGTCGTGAAAAAGCCCTAACGCAGGATGTAAACCTGAGGCAACGATCGAGCGGGCAATGCAGGCACGAACAACGGCATAACCGTAATTAAGTGCACCATTAAAAAAGTTCGGTACACGTCGCTTGAGAGGCTGGGAAAGCAAATAGCGAAAGTAGATTGCTGCTGCCTGTCCTTCGAAATTATCTGGGTCGCCACTTTTTACGTTTGCAGCCAGACGCATCAGCACCTGTACGGGTTTCTTCTGCCCTGAGAGTGCGAGAGTCTGCGCCTGATTGCGTATTTTTTGTTGAATGATCTGTTGATGCCAGCGTTTGATGGTTGGGCGGGGCAGGGTCAACTGAGCGCGTAAGCGCTTTAAGGTGCGATGATAGCTTTGATAAGGCAGAAAAATGCCATTGGGCAAATGCTGGGAATCTACTGTGACTACTACGATGCCGGCTTCAGCAAGTTCGCAGAGCATGGGCTGGGATATAGTGATCCGGGGGTTATCAAGAATAATTGCACTGAGGTCTTCGAGAGGAATCGAGGCCTCTGAGTCGTCGGTCAGTTTGATATGAAACTGACCACGACAAAGGGAGAGATACGCAGGCTGGCTGATAACCACACTGCGCCAGCCCATTGATCAGAGCTCCTGGCCTTTACGGAGTGGAGAGCACTTCGGGGTGCCTCCTTTGTATAAATCACCAAGAATTGAAACATGTAGCTTCTGAAGGTCAGCCAACGCGCTCAGAGTTAACTTTCTGACAACCTTCTTGTTATCGTGAGCGTACACCAGCAAGCGACCATCAAATATGTCATATGATTTGACGTAACCTGCTATTGTCTCTTTTTTCGTTTTTGCTTCTATCCAGTCGGTACTGTAGAGCGAGAAAAGGAAGTTATCGTTGGTGTCGACTTCAGGCCAGTTGGCGCGGTCTTCGCCTTTCTTCGGGTAAGCTTTTGGTAATTTACTTCTCGCTTTATCAGATACATATATCGGGACACCGACATATCCATTCTTTGTTTCGTATATATCGATTCTAATCATTCTACCGCTATCAGCGAGCCCTTCTCGTACATGCAATGCTCCTTTACTTTTCGAGGCCATTTTTACAGACCTTATTTCAGGCGCTTGTTTTCCGGGCTTACTTGGTTTGTACACAGGAGGTTGATTAGGTGCAAAGGCCTTTGCACCATCGCCACCGAAGGCCTCAAGACGTTCTCTGAGTACTTTCACAAGAGCTGCATTACGAGGATCTTCGTAGCCGACCATATTCTCGATGTTTTTGAGGGTTAACTTCGAAAGTGGTGTTTTTACAGCAGACAAACCTTGCTCAAGCAGGATGTTATCTTTGCCTTTCGAGCGGATCGTTTCCTGGTGCGCGGCACCTAACTTGCGGCGGGTAGGCGCTCGTGACACTCGTACTCCCCGATGGCCTTCCTGTGCCGACTCATCTGCGCTGATCGCAGACGGATTAAGATAGGCAAGTGTATCATTTCGGAAGTTGTCCCACGGTAGTGGAAAATGCTTTTCCAGGTCTCGTGCTGCGGCAAGATTAACTACCTCTCCGGTGTCAGGATCAGCATAACTGGTGCGCACATTTTTAAGCTCGTGGAATTTAGAATGCCGGGCCATTCGTTGAATCATGCCACGTGTCGCTGCGGCTACTACGGCGGCATCCACAGCGTGATGAAGGTCTCCGGCGGCCCGGTCTTTGTTAAAGCCCCAGCGCCCGCGAAGGAGTGCTGTCAGTTGTCCGCTTAACACAACGCAGCAGTCTTTGCTTTTCGAGTCCGGATGCCATTGAACATGGGATTCGATCATGGCCTTCAGTTCCCGACCAATATAGCGCGTATCGTTTAGGTGGCGGTCTCGGAACTCCCGGGCGGCTTTTTCAGAGAAGTCTTTACGCAGATAACGATTTCGTTTTGCCTGCCGGATTTTTGGGTTCATCTGCACCCAGCGAACAAACTTCTGCCAGTGCTGAGATTGATCATCACCGCCCATAAACTCAAATGGTGTTCTGTTGCCTTTGTCGCGGTTGGCTTCAGTGAGAACAAGAGTTTTATTCAGCAAGCTATCGTCATAGCTGCGGCTGTAGGGGAGGATGTGGTCAACCTCAACGTACCCAGCTTCGTTCAAGCGGCTGAGATCCAGCGCTTTTTGAGTGTAGGCGCATTGCGCATCCTGCTCTTTGTATAGTCTGAATTTAAGCAGGTTGAGGCCATTGGGCTCAGTACCAAAGTGCTCTATATACTCGTTTCGGAGCTGCACTTTCTGCTTCCGGTATTTTTCCTGCTCGCGCTCGATAGACTTACGTTCGCTGAAGGGTTTGCTGAGATCCCGTGCCATTTCGAGGTGGATGGCTGCTGGGGCACCATATCGCTTTGTGATGGCGTTGATTAACTTGCGCGCCTGGTTAAGTGATCGGTACACCACTGGATTACGGATAACATTCTTATCCGGGGGTGGGATTCGCCCGGACTTCTCTTCATTCTGCTGAGGCGAATGATGTTGATAACCAGCGGAAGTACAGGCCTCATCGTATCGTTGGCCCTGCTCCATATACGGCAATATTTTATTGAGAGCTTTGAGTGATAGATTAATAAACTGAGTAAAGTCGCAGTTCAGAACCGCTTCTACCACTTCGTTTTCAATAGTGTGTGGGGATAGTTCGTTACGTATACGTTCATCATCCCGGTAGACAGCAATGGCAGTAGCTATCTGATCCAGTCGTTGCGGATCATGCTGATCCCGCTCCCAGAGCTCGCTGATACCTGATTCCCGGTAGGTTTTTCTCAGCTCGTGAAAGGCTTTTGCTTCGAAGAAGGTAGCGGTTTCGCTTTTGGAGGTTTCTTCACCCGGTTTATAGCGCACCAGGTTAAATCGAACGTATTCTGGTAAATCGAGCTTTTTCCGGATCTGGCTGAATTTCACTGAGGCTTGGGTAAACGGTAAGTTGATAATCTGGCTGCGTTCTTCTGGTGTCAGAGATCTTTGCTCGCCGGGGTATATCAGTCGCAGATTATTAAGCTTGCCGAGCCAAATAAAGCGCTCGCTGCTGAAGGCAGCTTTGGGAGCCCGCTTTTCACCGTGTTCAAACGTACAGAAGCCGACCAGCTTTTCGATGTCATCGTCCTTGAAAACAGGGCGTCGGGCCATCAGCAATGTGTGTACCGCTTCTTCAAGCTCGGGGGTCGCGAGCGGGTTGTCATATTCACGTTGCTTTTTCAAAAGCGTTTTAAGTTCATCGGCAAGGTCAGAGCGGGCAAAGGTATTGCGATAACTACCGCCTTTATTACGCTTATGGTCTTTGAACGCATCATCTTTGCAGACCATTTCAGCAATGGTTCGGTATGACTTGTCTCGCATGAGTTGCTGATTTGCGGATACTCCTGACAGCATCTGCCCTGCTTTGGCATCAGTTTTAAGCTCGGCTTTGCGATTAGATTGGAACCCTCGGTGTTTAACAATATGGTAGAGGGCTGCTGCCAATTCACTTGGAGAGAGCAGCCTGTCCAGGCCTTCTGACCGCAGTTGCCAAGGCGTCTTTGAAGTTTTGAGTACCTCTAAGGAGGTATCTGAAATCAAGCCTGTGCGTTTAAGTAACCTGCGTAGACGCAGTAGGCGGTGTGCTCGGCGGCGTATTCTTCGACGAGCTGATCGGGCTTCTCTACGGATTTTGTTGAGTGGGTCGCCTTCTTTATCTGTTTCTGCTGCACTGAAGGTACGGACATGCATCCCCAGAATGCTCTCGTCGGAGAGTAGTGCCGCTCCAACGGACGCAATACCAATGTCGAGCCCAAGTGTATAGGGGAGGGTGTGCATGGATCTGGAACTCCTGTATATTGATCTTGTTGTGGTTTTCCGGGGTGAGAGCCGTTACTACAATAAGGTCGGCATCTCTGATGCTGAACCGAACCCAACCCGGCAGAGAAATCTGCCGGGTTTTTATTTCCCCGCCTGACTTCCTGTCGCCACATTTCCCAAAAAGATACACCTATCGTATAACTACCTCCAGTGTCCTGATGCGCGTTTAACTTGGAGAAGTTGTTAGCATGGTCGATAGTGTTGAACCAACGCAGAATCCGTTATGGATCTATGCACTGAGCGTTTACTCACGCAGCGGAGTCGAGGCCCTTCTGCTGAAGATGCAGGATGAACACGGTGCCGATATTCTGCAGTTGCTGACGGTGCTCTGGTTATCGGAGCAGGGGCTTGAAGTGGACGAGGCATCTCTTTCCGACAGCGATTACGTGAGCTGGAAGCAGGAAATGATCGAGCCATTGCGCCAGCGTCGGCGGCAGTCTGATCGCCTGGAGCATGGAGATCTCTACGAGTTACTTAAGAAAGCGGAACTCGAAGCTGAGCGCTACGGCCTTGGGATCTTATGGAGCAAAAATAAAGATAATCCGGCGGATAAGGGTCGCTGCGTATCTTCAGACCTTATGCTAGTCTGCAGTAGTGAAAAGGAATGCAAAGCCCTCGCTGATCTTGTTTGGGGCTGAACCGGACATCTGTACACACAGTTTCAGGAGGAAACATGTACGCACCCGCCTATCCGCACGACCCAATCGAGCAACTGTTCTCTGATGTGTTCTGGGTACACGGCAGCATCCGTGTCGGTCCTGGAATGCGCCTTAACCGTAATATGATTATTCTGCGTGAAGGTAAAGAGCTTACGCTGATCAACCCCGTACGACTTCAGGAAGAAGCTCTGCGCGAACTTGATGCATTGGGTCAGGTAGCGCGCGTTGTCAGGCTTGGTGACTTTCACGGGTTGGACGATCAATATTACGTAGATCGATATCAATGTCTTTTCTGGGCTCAGTCGGGCCAGAGCACGTATAGCTCACCCGAAATAGACGTGTTGGTGGACGAAGCATCGCCCGGCCCTACCCGAGACAGCCAGTTTTTTGTTTACCGCAATGCAGTCTACCCAGAGGCCGCGTTGTTAGTGAAAAAACACAGACTGCTGATCACCACTGACAGTCTCCAATATCACCGCGACTGGCGACACTTTTCAGGCTTTACGCGGGTCGTATTCAAGCTGCTTGGGTTTCATCGAGGGATGAATATAGGTGGGCCATGGCTTAAACGCGTGACGCCCAAAGGGGGTTCGTTACAGCATGATTTTGAGCGTCTGGTACAGCTTGATTTCGATGCGTTGGTAGGGGCGCATGGACAGGTGTTGAGGATGGGGGCCAAAGCGGCTGTCAGGGCTGAAGTGCGTCATCTGTACGGCTACGAGGAAGAAGCCTGACATCATTCTCGGTTTTGCTGGATTTCCTGCATCGTTTTATTCAACCAACCCATAAGTGGTTGCCACTCTTCCTGTTCTTTGGGGTGTTGTCGGTCAAAATCGACAACACCAAAACCATGCTCTCCGGCCTTTACGTAGAACTGCGTATCGCGCAGTGCGGTCACAAAAGGAATCTGCAGGTCGTCGAGGAAGGATTTCAGTGAGCTGAAGCTCAAGGTATTACGTTTCACCCGGTTGGCGACCACAGCTATGGCACAGGCTTTTTGACGGTAGGCCTGCGTCTTACGCAGCTCTTCAATAAACTCCGTCGCTGCACGCATATCAATGGCCGATGGAATGACCGGGATAATGACAATATCCGACTGAGCAATCAGGTCAGACAGTGCATTGCCATGCAGGCCGGCTGGTGTGTCAATAACCACGCGTTCTGTCGCCAGGGGGATGCGCATGCGCCAACTGAGCGTCGAACCCGTGCGGTGACGCTCTCTGACGGCCTCAATACCATTGATAATTGGAAACCTGGCACTACGCAGCTTCAGCCAGTCGGTTGCGGACGCCTGAGGGTCGTGATCAATAAGCGTTGTCGTCTTACCTTCACGGGCAAACTGACAGGCCAGGTTAGTGGCCAGAGTGGTTTTACCACAGCCTCCCTTGGCGTTAGCGACCAGAACCCGCATCGCTTTGGCGTAGGTAAAAACCCTGGGCTGTTGACTGATAACCCCTGCAGTCATAGATGACATCGTTTCCTTTCAGCGATGGGTGATAAAATAGAATTCTCTATTGGATAATCTTTAGCATACTGCAAAAATCCGGGTTCTGCCGGAATAGAGTCGACAAAAGGAGTTGCTATGAAATTCACCGTGATCCTGTTTCTTCTCAGCGTCCTCGCTGTGGCGATTGGCACGCCATACATTATGAAAAAAGTGAACAGCGATTCGTCGTCCGGGGTTTCGGCCTACACACCACCCGCCTCTACAGAGCAGACAC
>NZ_DDKU01000178.1:0-24795 GCF_002339775.1 Thalassolituus sp. UBA2590 | reverse complement strand
CCCGCCTCTACAGAGCAGACACGACAGACGTTTTATAAATGGCAGGACGCGAATGGCCAGTGGCATTTCGGCAACGAAGCGCCGGAAGGTGTTACTTCCAAAGAAGTTAATATCGATACCGCGGCAAATATTCTGGCGCCGGTCGCAACGAAAAAGGAAGACACATCCGACAACGAACTGATCACTCCCGAGCCTAGGGTGCCTGACTCGCCAATCGTTATGCCCGGGCAGGCGCTGGAGCTGATTGATCAGGCGAAGCAGGTAAAATCTATGCTGGAGTCGCGATACTCAACCGAAGAGCAGCGGTAGTCATCACCGCTGCATGTGATAAACGCGCCCATTAGCGGCGGCTGCCACAACGCCGGTGTCCGTGAAGGCAACGTCTTCCAGGGCAACGTTGTTTCCAACCCAGTGATCTCCCGGGGTCGCACGCCAACGTTTAAGTTCGGCCCCTGTCTGAACGTCCCAGAGCTGTATCTGCCCGGATGTATTACCCGTCAGGAGTTGTTGTTCTGATGCGTCGAACCGTGCCGTACTGAAATGTCCGCGTCCACCGGGAAGCTCAATCAATTGCTGCCCACTGGCCGCATCCCAGATGCGACCGGCCTCGCGTAGGGCTGAGGTGAAAATCAGGCGGCCACTGGGCGATAGCTCGGCGGTTTTGACCTGATTGTTGTGTTTCAGTGTGGAGATGGCTGAGCCGTCATTGAGATTCCAGACAATGGCCGTCAGGTCGTCACTGGCAGAGGCGCCAAGCAGACCATCGGCGCTCAGGCTGACGTCGTAAACAATGCCGTCGTGGGCCAGGCGCTGGCGGATGCCGCCATTTCGGATATCGAACAGGGTTGCGGTGTAGTCCTGCATTCCGAGAAGGGCGAGGTTGCCGTTCTCTGTCAGAGCAATATCTTCGATGTCGCCGGGTGCGTTCCAGAACCAGATGGCTTTCCCGGTAGCCACTTCCCAGAGCACTATCGTGCGGTTGTCGGCGCTGGCAACGTAAGCATCATCGGGCGAAAAGGCACCACTGGTCAGGTTGCTGTAACCGTCGCTGGTGTGGTTCCAGTCGAAATGACGCTCAGCAGGATCGAGTGTCCAGTAGCTGCCACCGTGGTGCAGACTGCCGATAAAGGCGGCGGTGCCAGAGTGATTGATACGAATGCTGTAGACGCCCTGTGTCGCGACCTCAGAGAATTTCTCAGGCTCAGCTGCGTTGTCACAGGCAGAGAGAAGAGTCAGGGAAAGCAGAAAAAGAATAAAACGCGGGATCATGACAACCTGTTCCGTGAGCGGTCAGTGGACGCGCGAAGTGCGCGTCCTGTTGTCAGTGTAGAACAGAATTCCTGTCTTAGCTGGCAACCGCCTCACGATGCACGTTGTGCATTTTTTCGATGAGGTTGTCTTCAATCTGAAAACGCTCTTCGAGCACTTCGCCGATGGCCGACAGGTCAGCAGGGAGCTTCGCCAGCTGGTCCAGAGTGCAGTGTTTGTCGTAGGTATCGTTGAAGTCAACGCATTCGCCGGTAAGGGCTTCCAGGCGTGGCATGTGTTCATTTGCCAGGTCGATGGTGCCATCGTCGAATTCACGGGCTTCATTCATCAGCTGCTCGTAAATTTCGAAGTGCCCTGCTGAGCAGTAATCCATCATAACTTCACAGAAACGCTGCAGGTTCTCTGCCAGTGGTTCCTCTTCAGACAGCGGCTTGCTGGCGCTGAGGTTGCAGAACAGGACGATCAGGCTCTGGCGCTCATTCAACCATTTGTCGATCAGTTGGTGAACACCGCCCCAGCGTTCCTGTGCGTTTTTACATTGTTCCAGCATGTCAAAATTCCTCTGTGAAAACGGTGCTGCTTATGCCTTAGTGTCACCAATATAGGCGCGTGGAAAGCGGCATTTCAAGCAACTTTTTTCAGTTTTTTTTCTTGCAATACCGCGGTTATGTGCATCAACTCTGCTTGTCGGCGCTCCAGGCGCGAGCCAGACCCAGAAGGCTGACAAGAGTAAATGCAACGAATATGACACGGGTCCACTCCGGCATACTCAACGCCATGAATTCCCATGAGATATCCGCACAGCTGCCACTGGCCTGAAGCATGAAGGTAACCAGTTCGGTGAATGGCAGAACTTCCGCCATGTATTCAACACTCGGGCCACATTCAGGCACTTCGTCGGCAGGCAGGCCCTGTAGCCAGACATGACGGTTAGCGACCCAGACACCAAATATGGACGATGCCAGTGTGAATATCAGAGCAATGCGATGCGGCCAGCGGGTGTTGCGGGCAATAAATGCGAGCAGACAGCCAATGCCGATGCCTAGTGTGGCAATACGCTGAACAATACAGAGCGGGCAGGGATCGAGGAACATCTGGTATTCAAAGTAGTACGCTGAAGCCAGCAGCAGGACACAGATAAGAAAACCGGCCAGATAGCCACCGGCAACCAGCGGGGCGGGAAATAGACGTTGCAGCATCATAAGTCGTTACGTGAACTCGTGAATTAGTTGTCAGGAGTCTATCACGCGCACCCAGCGGAATCCGCGTCAGCTGCTAAGCTTGACCATAATCTACATTGTGACGGAGACGCGGAATGCTGAAGCGCCTTTTTTTTACTCTGCTGGTGACGTTGCCAGTGATGGCTTTTGCAGAAGACGAAGCGGCCCTTGCTGGGCCTCAGGTTCAGTACATCTACTTTGAACCTGCATTTGTTGTTAATTATGGCAGTACCGGCCGGATTAAGTATCTGCGTACGGATGTTGCGCTTAAGGTCAGTACCACTGAGGCTGGAGCGGCGGTCGCTCACCATAAGCCCTACCTGCGCAACAGCCTGGTGATGCTGTTCAGTGCACAGGAATCAGAGATCATGAATTCGACTCCGGGGCGTGAGGAACTTCGCCAGATTGCTTTGGAAGAAGTCCGTGCAGTGATGACTCAGCTGGAAGGGGCTCCGTCAGTGGATGACCTGTACTTTAATAACTTCGTCGTACAGAACTAATGGCCGAGAGCAGGCAGAGCGCAATCGCCTGTCAGTGGGTCATTCAGCGAGTCATATAGTCATGCAGAAACTCGTCAAAGGGCTGAACATCGTTTGCTTCGAGTTCGGCCTGTGCTTTGAGGCTTTCTTCGGCTGTTGCCTTCCACTCGGCGCGGACGTCTGCTGACAAGGGTTCACTCAGGAACTTACGATGTGCCTGCGCCTGACGTAATGTCAGTTCAGCAAATTCAATCTTCTCGTCTTCCAGAATTCTCAGCACTTTCGCGGATGGCGTATGACTGGCGTCAGCGATCTTAAGGCGTTGCTGACCAAGAGTATCTATGTGGAAGCTGTGATGGTTGGCTTCGTCGAGCAAGGCTGCCACGGGCTGCATGCTGTCGAGAAGTTCGCTTGCCCAGTCTGCCAGAGTGGTTTCGCCGCTGGCGCTTTCGAGCATTAATCCCGGGCGACGACCTTCGTAAACCACTTTACTGAAGTTGCGCTGAATACGTTCGTATTCAGTATCGTCAATCTCACTGCTGTCCTGCAGAGCACACCAGAGAAGGAAGATATCCATAAAGTGCATCTGTGGAACGTCGATACCCAGTGGCAGGAACGGATTCACATCCGTGCTGCGGACTTCAATATACTGAATACCGGCACGAGCCAATGACTCCAGCGGCTTCTCGCCGGACTCGCCTACCCGCTTAGGACGGATATTGCTGTAGTACTCGTTCTCGATCTGAAGCAGGTTGGTATTGAGCTGCTTATACTGGCCGTTCTCTTCCTGCATACCAATGGCTTCGTATTCAGCGACAGGAATGGTCAGCGCTTTACTCAGCGTGTCGATGTACGACTCAAGGGAATTGTGACAGATCACTAAGCCCGATTGAGCATTATTCTGGTAACCCAGATCACTCATCCGCAGCGAGGTCGCGTACGGGGCGTATAAGGTGTGCTTGTGAAGCTTCTGCAAAGAGTGCTTACGGCCATCAAGAAATGTGCTGCATACCGCCGGTGATGCCCCGAACAGATACATCAGCAGCCAGCCATAGCGGCGGAAGTTACGGATCATGCCGAGATAGCGGCGGGATACGAAGTCTTTGTCTGCTTTCTGACCTTCCTGCTCCGCCAGCAATTGCAGCAATTCATCTGGCAGCGAGAAGTTATAGTGGATACCTGAAATTGCCTGCATCACACGACCGTAGCGGTGCCAGAGGCCATGGCGATAGGCATGCTTCAGACGTCCGATATTGGAGCTGCCATACTCGGCAATAGGGATGCTCATTTCGCCTTTCAGGATACAGGGCATCGACGCTGGCCAGATCAGCTCTCCTTCCATTTGCTGGTAGGCAAAGCGATGGGCGGTTTCGAGGTAAGCCGACGCCTCATGGGCGCTGGTAAAAACCGGCGTAATGAACTCAAGTAAGGCTTCGGAGTAGTCGGTCGTAATAGCCGGGTGCGTCAGCGCAGAGCCCATTCCCTTAGGGTGAGGTGTCTGAGCGATTAGTCCGTCATTGCCGCAGCGCAGGCCTTCCTTCTCAATTCCCCGTTGCAGTCGGGAAAGCATGGGTAGGTGCCGGGAGTCGGCCAGTAGCGCCAGCAGTGAATTGTAGGAAGCCAAGAGCACCTCTGCATCAGGTTGGAAGTCAGCGGATTATAGGAGGAATCGACAGGATCTTATACATGCTTGTATCAGAAATTGGTCTCAGATTATTCGCTCATAATGAACCCTGTTGTGTATAGGCCTACTAATTGTTCGTCAGATCGATTATCAGAATGCAACACTGGCACTTAACTGAACGCGTACAGCCTGCTCGTAGGGTTCTGAGTCCGGCTTGAAGGTATTTGACGTAAAGTCTCTCTGTGCTCTGAAACCTAACCGGGTTGTTGTCTCTGCCGAGGCAAAGTCACGGTATATATTCAGCTCCAGTGTATGTAGATCATCGCCGTCATCACCGCGGTTCACCCGGCGTCCGTCTTCAATAACAAACGCACTGAGATGAGTGAAAATCTGCGCTGGCCATGGCTGGAACCACGAGGCGGAGTGCGAACGCGGCGAATACAGGGCGACCAGGTCGCTGTCGCTGAGATCCTCTGTTGGATCTACCTCTGCGCGCAGCCATGCGCTTGTCAGACGATATTCGGCAGAGCTTTTGGCTGTAAAACTGACCTGACCTTCGGCACCGCTGTAGTTAATTTGATTACCATCGTTGACGGTATCCAGGCGGATGGATGGATAGTGATAGATGACGTTGGTGAGTTCTTCTCTGAACAGCTTCACGTCCCATTCTATGTTTCCATTAAAAAGAGGCTTGCTGGCGAAATATCCCAGCTCGATGGAATGAATGATTTGCGGCTTAAGGTTGCCTGGCCCTTTGAAGCCATCGTAGTACTCGACGCCAGCATAGGGCGATTGTGTTTCTGCGTTTTCAAGGACTAAGACCCAGTCGGCTCTCTGCTCAAGGATATCGGGAGTGCGCCCCGCACGACTGAGTACCAACCGCACAGACTCGACCGGACTGATCAGGTAATTTGCAGCAAGTTTCCCGGACCACACATCGGTGCCGTCTTCTTCATATTCGTACATCACTCCAGAGTGCAATGCCCAGCGATTACTCAAGCGCCAGTTGACGTTGCCGAATCCCCGAACCTGATCTGAGTCGATGTAGCCATCGTAATACGTCTTCGAATAGATCTGTTCTTTGCGGTAACCGATGCCGCTGATCATGATCAGGTTATCCGCGAAGGCGATGGTATCCTGCAATTCGAGGTCGATACGCCTTTCATTGGTATCAGCATTAACATTGCCGCTTATGGGGATAAAAAAAGCGCTGGGGTCGCTGCCATAACGCCCCATAAGCTGCTGGGCGAGAGCCTGTTCATCCGGATTACTGGAATCCAGTGCCGTCAGAGGGACGCCCTGAACAAACTGATCCGCTGCCTCAGAGTTAATCTCGTCCAGCTGTCGTAGCTGTGGATCAAAGAAACCCGCGGGCCCACTTTCAAGTACACCGGGCTGGCGACGCTCAAACCGTGTTGCGTGTGCGGAGACTTTGATCTCATGGGATTCCGACAGGTCATGGTCATAAATCACACTGGCTTCGAATTGGTTCCCTTCAACGTGATTACTGGAAAACTCGTAGTCGGGCACATCCCTGAAAGAATTGGTCATCGTAAAGGCGGTATTCAGGCTTTGGAAATTACTCAGCTGGTGGCTGGTGTTCAGCATCACAGCGGCGAAATCCCGGTTGTCGTCGCAGGGGGTGGTACAACCGATGCTGATATCTTCGCTGTCTTTCAGGTGTTCAGTGGAGTAGGCCTTGGCCGAGAGCCGCCAGCGATGGTTCTCTTCGCCGCCAGTGGCTCGGGCGTATAGCTGAGTGTCAGAGTTATTCCCTTGTTCAATACTGACCTGGTCATCGAAGGCGTCCTGAGGGTAGCGCGTGATGATATTAATAACAGCCTGATACGCGTTCGTACCATAGCTGGTGGCCGCCGGGCCACGTACAACCTCAATACGTTGAATATCCTGTACAGCGACTGGCAGGTCTTCCCAGGAGACGGCAGCAAGGCCCGCGAGGTATTGAGCTCTGCCATCGATCAGTACCTGAAAGCTCTTGGGCAGGATGGAAAGCCCGCCGTGATATACCACGGCGTCACTGTTGTCACGGATGTCGTATGCGACCAGCATACCCGGGACATAACGAAGCAGCTCAGAGATTCGTTTTATACCTGTGCGGCGGATGAAGTCGGCATCCAGAACCGTCACACTGCCTGGCACCTCTGCGGTGGCCTGATGCAGTCGCGCTGGTGTCAGTACATGCGGGATATCGGCTGCTGAGGCATCCCAGCTTGAGGCATCCCACGAGAGGGAAGAGAAGTTATCCGGGTTATCATCTGCTGTAACGTGCAAAGGCTGGCAAAGGTTCGCGGCACACGTGAGTATGATGAGTAGAGGTCCTTTTTTTTGCACGATAACTTCTCATTATTCGCTTTATTTCTTTCTGGCGTTTGCAAAGGCGGCTGCGAAGGCCCCCGCCATAGCACCGTTTCCGGCAGGTTGCTGCGTCGGTTTTGAACCACGCGGCTGGCGCTGAGGTCTGTCTTTAGCAGGTCGGCTTCCGGTGTCGCCCGAGGCGTTGATATCATCCCCCAGTCGCATGGATAAACCAATGCGCTTACGCGACACATCGACCTCCATTACCTTCACTTTTACGATGTCGCCGGCTTTCACAACGTCGCGCGGATCCTTCACGAAGTGATCCGCCAGCGCTGAAATGTGTACCAGACCATCCTGATGTACACCGATATCCACAAAGGCACCAAAGGCGGCAACGTTAGTGATCGCGCCTTCGAGAATCATACCGGGCTTCAGGTCTTTGATGTCTTCTACGCCCTCTTTGTATTCCGCAAAGCGGAATTCAGGACGAGGGTCGCGACCGGGTTTCTCCAGCTCTGAGAGGATATCTTTTAAGGTGAGTTCGCCGGTATGTTCATCCGTGAACTGGCCTGCATTGACAGATTTCAGGAAGCTGCCGTCGCCAATCAGGCTGCTGACATCGCGTGAGAATTCATGGGCAATGCGCTCCACTACAGGGTAAGACTCAGGGTGAACGCCGGAGGCATCCAGAGGGTTTTTACCGTCCATAATGCGTAGGAAACCCGCCGCCTGCTCGAAGGTTTTGTCACCCAGGCGCGGCACTTTTGCCAGGTCTTTGCGTGAGGTGAAGGCACCATTTACATCGCGGAAAGCGACGATGTTATTGGCCAGTGTGGCGTTCAGCCCGGAAACTCGTGTCAGCAGTGGCGCAGAGGCGGTATTCAGATCGACGCCCACCGAGTTAACACAGTCCTCTACGACGGCATCCAGTGTGCGCGCTAATTGGCTCTGATTAACATCATGTTGATACTGGCCCACACCGATGGACTTGGGCTCGATTTTTACCAGTTCTGCCAATGGGTCCTGCAGGCGACGAGCAATGGATACGGCGCCGCGAATGGTCACGTCCAGATCCGGAAATTCTTTGGCCGCCAGCTCTGACGCTGAGTACACCGAGGCACCGGCCTCGTTGACCATGATCTTCTGTACGTTCAGATCTTTGTGCTTTTTCAGCAGATCGCCAACAAACTTATCGGTTTCGCGCGAAGCAGTACCGTTACCAATCGCGATCAGCTCGGCATTGTGCTTCTGAATCAATGCCAGCAGTACGGCTTCGGATTCGGCGATGCGATTTTGCGGAGGTGTCGGGAAGATGGCGCAGTGATCGAGGACTTTGCCGGTTTTATCGACGACCGCGACTTTCACCCCGGTACGCAGGCCGGGGTCCAACCCGATGGTGGCTTTTGGCCCTGCTGGTGCAGCTAAAAGAAGGTCTTTGAGGTTGTCGGCGAATACTTTAATCGCCCCTTCTTCTGCCTGCTCTCGCAACTGGCCGATCAGCTCGGTTTCGAGACTGGTGAGCAGCTTGATGCGCCAGGTCCATTTTACGACCTCGGCCAACCATCGGTCGGCGGCGCGGCCTTCATTTTTTATGCCTGAGTGTTCGGCAATAATGGCCTCGCATGGGCTGGCGGCCAGCTTGTCTTCAGGGTCGCCGGTCACCAGTGAAAACGACAGAGCGCCCTCATTGCGACCACGCAGAATAGCGAGCGCACGGTGACCCGGTACCGACTTCAGAGGCTCGTCGTGCTCAAAGTAGTCGGCAAATTTTTCCCCTTCTTTCTCTTTGCCCGGTACTACGCGGACAGAGAGTGTGGCTTCCTGCTTCAGGAAGCGGCGCAGCGCCGCGAGCAAGTCGGCGTTTTCGGCAAAGCGCTCCATCAGGATGTATTTAGCGCCGTCGAGTGCGGCCTTGGTATCGCCAATGCTGTGCTCGGCGTTGAGATACTTCTCCGCTTCTTGTTCGGGCGTCAGGTTCGGGTCGTTGAACAGGGCATCGGCTAATGGCTCAAGGCCTGCTTCAATGGCCATCTGACCTTTAGTGCGGCGCTTTTTCTTGTAGGGCAGGTACAGATCTTCGATGCGGGTTTTGGTATCCGCTGTCAGCAGTGCCTGCTTCAACTCATCGGTGAGTTTGCCCTGTTCCTCAATGCTCTTGATCACAGAAGCACGACGATCTTCCATGTCGCGTAAATAGCCCAGACGCTCCTCAAGAGTACGCAACTGGCTGTCGTCCAGCGCCCCCGTGACTTCTTTCCGGTAGCGGGCGATAAAGGGAACAGTAGCACCTTCATCAAGAAGGGCGACGGTGGCATCAACCTGTTGTGGGCGGATATTCAGTTCAGTAGCGAGGCGTTGGGTAATCGAAGGCAGGGACATGGCTCACAGATACATTATTCACGATGGCGTGAGTATACCTGTGAGCACCGCCCCATAAACAGGGGCAGTGTTGGATTTAGGGCACTTCTGCAGCAGGCAGGAATCAGAAATGGTAAGCGAGTGAGACCCGGACGGTGCGAGGTTCCAGGACATGGTAGTGAATGTCTTCAACCGGCTCGCTTTCACCGGGTAATTGCGATTCGTAGAGATAGTCGATGTCATGGTCATCGCTATCCAGCAGGTTCAGGACTTCCCCGCGTACTGACCAGTTGGCCTGACTGTATCCTGCTTGCAGGTTAACCACAGTCGATGCGTCAGATTTAACGGAGCCATCTTCGATCAATGGTCGCTCACCGAAATGGCGGACGCGAGCAGCCCCCGACCAGCCATTGCCAAAGTCGGCGCTGACGCCTGTCTGCAATACATCTTCAATCGCGCCCGGAATGTCATCACCTGAATCGGTAAACTCGGCCTGAGTATGTGCGTACTCGGCGTCGAAGTTCCAGACATCCGTTATGCGGTAATACGCGGTTAATTCGATACCGCGACGACGGCTTGCGTCGCTGGCTTCGGTGTTACCTGCGTCACCAACGAACAGCAGTTCGCTGTCGAGGTCGAGCTGCCAGAGCGAGACTGACGTATTCAGGCGCTGGTTAACGAAGCCGCGAACACCGACTTCATAACCCAGAGAGTCGACTAATGGGTCGACCTGTGTGGTGTCACTGCCGTCAGCCGGGTCAATTTCGATGGTGGTGCCTCGGGCATCGTTTGAATGGAACCCCTGTCCTGCCGCGATGTAGGTTTCCCATTCCGGGCTGAGCTGATAAATCAGACTGGCTTTCAGAGAGGTGTTGCCCGCTGACGCTGTGCCACTGTTAGCACTCAGGTCGACGCCGTTTTTGTTGATGTCGGTGCGGTTATCGACATCGAAGTTGTAGTAGTCGTAGCGAAGCCCGAGTACTGAGCGCAGACGGGTATTCCAGTACAGGGTGTTCTCCGCAAAGACGCCGGTGCTGAACTCGCCGACCTCATCGCTGCGAACAACGCCTATACGCTCACGTGCCTGAGATTGGTAGAGGCCGACTTCACTGATGTCGTCGTAGCGGAACTCCGTACCGACCCGGTTGACCATGGTGCGGCCTGCAAGCTTGCCTTGCCATTGATAGGCCAGCTTACCGCCGTAGATATTGCGGTGATCGACCTGTTCGAACTGGTCACCATTCACCGGATCATCGAGGAAATAGGTAAAGTTCGACCACAGGTTCATGTTGTAGCGGATAGCGTAGGCCGACGCCTCCCATGCTCCGTTGCTCCATTCGGTATTGATGCTGTAGCGGGAAGATTCGCCTCCGACTGTGTCATCAATGGAGCCGAGTTCATCAATCTGCCCAGAAGTCACGGCGCGTTCGGGAATCTGATCTGCGCTGTTCCAGCTGTTGTCATAGCCCATCAGGCTGAGGCGCCATTTGCCGCCCGCCAGAGGCTGCGAGTAACTCAGTAGCAGGTTGGTCTTATCGAGGTCTTCTTCAATATCTGTCCAGGGGCCGTCGTAGGTATTACGTTCAATCGCGTATAGCCAGTCGCCGCTGCCATTCTCTACACTGCCCATAAACAAAGCACGCTGATAAGCGTTCTGTCCGAGCGTCAGCTCCGCTTCGTTGCGATCAAGCTTGCGGGCGGTGTGCAGCGAGGCACTGCCTGCACCGCTGAAGTCACCGGTTTCTGCGTAGTAGCTGCCTTTCTGGTAGCGCAGTGATTCGATGGTTTCTGGGATAATAAAGTTGAGATCCGTGTACCCCTGACCGTGGCCATGCGTTCTCATGTTGACCGGCATACCATCGATAGAGGTCGAGAAGTCGGTGCCGTGATCGAGGTTAAACCCGCGCAGGAAATACTGATTGGCCTTGCCCGTACCGCTGTGCTGGGTGACGACCATGCCCGGTACGAGTTCAAGGACCTCGCCGGTGCGCAGCATCGGGCGGACCTCGATCGCTTCCCGGGTGACATATCCTTCTGAGGCGGAGCTCGCTTCTCCAAGCAGGGGAGCACGACCAACGACGACCTGGTCGTCGAGTCTGATATCATCCGCGCTCAGCGTCTGTGAATCCGAACCGCTCTCTACGGCGTATAGAAGAGTGGGTAAAGTGAGCAACGTCAGTCCGGCTGCTTTGTAAAAAGTCATGAAGGGTCTCCCAGCTTGCTTTACTGCGTTCGGGCAGTAGTTCTGATAATGACATCAGTCTATCGCTTGCCATTCAGGCCGATGATAGGTCGGTGTTAGAGGCGGAGCAGGGTTGTGAATACAGTTTCGGAAGGTAATAACTCAGTGATTAAAGGGTGGCTTCATCAGCTAAAACGTTCACGCACTCCGTCGTTGGGGCAACGTGAGTTAAATGCGCTGGATGTCGTCTGGGCGAAAGGCCAGTGCTCTGCTCAGGACGTGCTCGACGAACTCGACGACGATGTCAGCCTGAGTACCGTACAAAGCACCCTGGAGCGTTTGCATCGCAAAACCCTTCTCCAGCGAACTAAGTCAGGGCGTGCGTTTCTTTATCAGGCAAAGGTTACCCGTTCAGAGCTGATCAGTAGCCTGATTCACGATATCCGCGATGATTTCGGTGCTGAGGATGGTACGGCACTGATCGTCGGTTTTATTGATTTTCTCGCCTCTACTGACCCAGACCTGCATCAGCGGATGCGGGGTGCACTGGAAAACCCCGAGGATTCCGACTCTCCTGAGCCGCCATGCTGAGCGGTATGGGTGAAGTTTTTCTCTCTCTGATACTGAGCTTTATAGGTTGCTCAGCGATCAGCGCGTTTGGCTATACAATGTTCTCCCGCTTATTTTCTACGTCGCCAGTGTACTCCGCGAGCACCTTATCTTTTTGCTACGGCATCATCCCTGTTCTTGCGTCAGTGGCTGTGGCCATCATGCTCCTGAAACCTCACTGGGCGGAACTGTTCTTCCATGAACATTGCCACGGAAACGTCTGCGGCCCTCATGTGCCGGACGTCAGTAATACCATCGCGGGCATATCGTTTGCCGCTATGGCTGCGATGATGGTTGGGGGCACTGTGTACTTTATCGGGCGTCAGGCGTGGCGTAACCGGCGCCGCCAGAGCACCTTAAGAACACTGGCAAACGAAGTTTCACCAGACCAGTGGTCGCGGATTCCGGGAGCGGCTCCAGTGGCGTTTACCGGCGGTTTATTGCGGCCTCATATCTATGTATCAGACGGCATGATGGATGTTTTGTCTGACGATGAACTGCAACTTTTACTTCTGCATGAACAATCGCACATGCGCCATCGCGACCCTCTGGGTCGGTTTATTCTGAACTGGTCGACCCGGTTGTGGCCTCGTCATTTGCGCCGTCGATTTCTTGCGGATCACGCTCTGTGTTGTGAGCAGCGCGCAGATTATGAAGCCGTAAACTACACCGGGAGAGAAGGCGAGCTTCTTGCCATGCTGGAGCGACTTTCAGAATTAAGGGGTGTGAAACAGTGTGAGTATGTTGAGCAGCGCCGGTTGGCGTTAAGAAATAAGGTGCCTTCTGATAATCGAGGAAGAACAGCAGTTCCGTTACTGGCAGGCCTGTTTGTTACAGAGGTCGTACTGCTGACTTACCTTGTTCATCCAGTAATGGACTTTATTATGATGTTGGAGTCGTAACTTTTTCAGCACAATAAAAAAGGGCGCCGCAGCGCCCTTTTTTATGATCGTAAACAGGTTCAGCTTACAGCTGAGGGCCTGCGTTTACGATAGCGTCAGATACGTCGTACTTCTTGAAGTTCTCAACGAACTGAGCCGCCAGGTTCTTCGCAGCACCTTCCCAGTCTGAGCTGTTAGCCCAGGCTTTGGTTGGGTTAAGCAGAGTTGCATCAACACCTTCCAGAGAGGTTGGAACCTGCAGGCCGAAGATTGGCAGTTCTTCAGTGTCCGCATCACGCAGAGCACCAGACTGAATTGCAGCGATGACAGCACGGGTCGTCGGGATGCTGAAACGCTCACCGCCGCCACCGTTAGGACCGCCAGTCCAGCCAGTGTTTACCAGATATACCTGAGAACCGAATTCAGTCACACGCTTCATCAGCAGTTCAGCGTAAACGCCTGCTGGACGTGGGAAGAACGGAGCACCGAAGCAGGTAGAGAAGGTAGACTTCAGGCCTTTAGAACCACCCATTTCAGTAGAACCTACCAGAGCGGTGTAACCAGACAGGAAGTGGTAAGCCGCCTGTTCTTTGCTCAGGATAGACACTGGAGGCAGAACGCCTGTCATGTCACAGGTCAGGAAGATCACGGCTTTTGGTTCGCCGGCCATGTTCTCTTCAACGCGCTTCTCAACGTGAGTCAGCGGGTAAGCACAACGACCGTTTTCAGTCAGCTCAGTGTTGCTGTAGTCAGCAACGCGAGTGTTTTCGTCGATGGTGACGTTCTCAACGATCGCACCGAACTTGATCGCGTCCCAGATGATAGGTTCGTTCTTCTGAGACAGATCGATTGTTTTTGCGTAGCAGCCGCCTTCGATGTTGAAGACAGTACCTTTGCCCCAACCGTGCTCGTCATCACCGATCAGGTAACGCTCAGGGTCAGCAGACAGGGTGGTTTTACCGGTACCAGACAGACCGAAGAACAGGCAGGTATCGCCATCTTCGCCAACGTTGGCAGAGCAGTGCATTGGCAGTACGTCTTTTTCTGGCAGCAGGAAGTTCTGTACACCGAACATTGCTTTCTTCATTTCGCCTGCGTAACGCATGCCAGCCAGCAATACTTTGCGCTGTGCGAAGTTAACGATCACTGCGCCGTCAGAGTTCGTGCCGTCACGTTCTGGAACACATTCGAAACCAGCAACGTTCAGGATCTGCCACTCTTCCTTATCAGAAGGGTTGTAGCTTTCTGGCAGGATGAAGAGGTTGCGGCCAAACAGGTTCTGCCATGCAGTCTGAGTGGTCATTTTAACTGGCAGGTAGTGCTGTGGATCAGAACCCACGTGTACCTGAGATACGAAGCTGTCATGCTGGGCCAGATATTCTTCTACACGCTCCCACAGGGCATCAAACTTGTCCGCGTCGAATGGGCGGTTGATGCTGCCCCACTCAATCGCGTCTTTGCTGCTTGGCTCTTCAACGATGAATTTGTCCATCGGAGAGCGACCTGTGCGCTTACCGGTTTTGATAACCAGAGCGCCGTTATCCTGCAGTTCACCTTCGCCGCGGGCGATGGCTTGTTCTACCAGGAGAGGAGTAGATAAATCGGTGTAAACAGTCATATCGATGCCCCGCAGGGTCCTCGTAAATTCAGTACGGCTTGTGGCCATACTTTGTATCTCAATAATCCGCCCTGAAGGGTGCCCGGGCGAGCCCAAAAGTTTAAGGCGCGCAATTATGCCAGAAAATTCATTGCGCGCTAAGCCCCGTTGGTCGCTTTTTGACCGATAATTATTCGCAGCAGAGCTAAGTTGTTGTTTTATCTGGTTTTACTGGAGATTCTGCTCCGGGAAGAGTTCGTTAACCTGCTCTTTATCGAAACTGTATGCCTGCTTACAGAAATCGCAGTTGATGCTGATTTTTCCTTGTTCTTCAATGATTTGCGTCAGCTCATCTTTGCCGAGCTGGTGCAGAGCGTTGCCGATTCTGTCTTTCGAGCAGGTGCAGAAAAAGCTCAGTTCGCTCGCCGGGTAAGTACGTACCTGCTCTTCGTGGTAAAGGCGGTGAAGCAGGACATCATTGTTGAGGTTGATCAGCTCCTCTTCTTTGATGGTGCTGGCCAGATGAGTGAGACGATCCCACGCATCCGGATCATCGCTCTGCTCTGATGGCATCTGCTGTAGCATGAAACCGGCAGCATTCTGGCCATCGCAGGCCAGCCAGAAGCGTGAACCCAGCTGCTCTGACTGCTCAAAGTAGTCTTCCAGCGCGCCAGCGACATTACCGCCTTTGATCAGAGTGATGCCCTGATAACGCTGGCCCACTTCAGGCTCGACAGTGATGATCATCTGGCCGTCGTCGAAACTCAGTTCGCTTTCTTCGGTACCTTCTTCATAACGGGCGATGGCTCGCAGCTGACCTTGGTCGCTGGTTTCGGCTTGTAGCAGGCTGATGTTGCCCGGCAGACGAATCTGTAAGGTCAGGCGCCCTGTAAATTTGAGGTTGGCACTCAGCAAGGCGGTAGCGGCCATCAGTTCACCGACGGCTTTAGCGATCCGCGTGGGATACTGATGACGCTTCAGTACTTCGCGGTAGCTCGCATTTACGTGAGCCAGCTCGCCGCGGATATTGGTAGTGTCGAAGCTGAAGCGTTGCAGGCTGTCAGCGCTGTTTGGAGTGTCAGACATTCTTCAGTAGTCCTGATTGTGCTCAAAGCGGCGCATGTCGCGACGCTCTTTCTTGTTTGGTTTATGGTCGGGTGCCGCTTGTGAGGCTTTGACGACCTTGCGGTACTCCGCTTTATCCATCCGCGCTTTGATGCTCTCGGGAGTTTCCTCATAGAGCAGACGTGCTTCCGGGGCGCCGCGGCGTTGTTCCGACAATGCTTTAATCATGACGATTTTCTCGTCGAAGCCCTGCCGAATCGTCAGTTTGGCGCCCACGTCGACGGTTTTACTGACTTTGCAGCGCTGGCCTTCGTAATGCACCTTGCCGCCTTCAATTGCGCCTTTTGCCAGCGCGCGTGTCTTGAAAAAGCGCGCGGCCCAGAGCCATTTATCGAGTCGGATTTTGTGTGTCTGTTCGCTCATGCGTCCTCGAAGATCGCGTTGGTAGGGCTGTCGATGACCTTGTGTGCCATGGATGGCACACGAGAGCCTCCATGGATGGATTCACGGCGAGTCAGAGACGGCCCTGGCAATGCAGAATTCGGTTTAAAATTTGAATTCGTCGAAGTGGTGAATGCCCGGAAAGCGACTGTCAGTATTTGGCGCTTTCTGGCTGTCGGGATGAAAGATCGTCAGCAGCCAGCGGATACCCCATTTCTCTGCCGATTCTAACACAGCCTGGCTGTCGTCAATCAGTAGGGAACGTTCTTTATCAAAGGGTTCTTCGCGTTGCAGATGGTCCCAGAACGCCTGACTTTCTTTCGGTTCTTTATAGTCATGGGAGCTGATGACGTGATCGACCAGTCTATCCAGGCCGGTGCGTTCCATTTTCAGGTTCACGCTGTCGCGGTGTGCGTTGGTGACTATCACGGTGCGTTTGCCAAGCTTCTTCATGGTATCGAGGAAGTCTTCCACATGCGGGCGAAAACCAATTTTGTCCTGCACATCGCGCTTAAGCTCAGCGATGGGCAGGCCCGTAAGGTCACTCCAGTGATCCAGACAATACCAGTTAAGCGTGCCACGCAGGCCGACAAAACTTTTGTTCAGCTCTGCGAGCGCTTCTTCTTCTGAGAGGCCGTGATGCTCGGCGTATTTACTCGGCACGTGCTCCAGCCAGAAGTAATTGTCGAAATGCAGATCGAGCAGGGTGCCGTCCATATCTAACAGAACCGTGTCTATCTCTTGCCAGTCTGGCATCGTCATGCGCTAATACCTTACGAAAAGTGTTCACCGACTATTTAAACAGGGCTGTCATGCATAAAAAACCCGAAATCCTGAATCGCCACATGGTCGCAGAAAGTCGCCTGTTCCGGGTGGAATCCATTGACCTCAGGTTCAGTAACGGCGTTGAGCGAACTTACGAACGACTGGTGCCCGGTGGCAGCGGCGCCGTCATGATGGTCGCTCTGCTGGATGATGAAACGATTGCCCTGATACGTGAATATGGGGGCGGTGTTGAAGATTACACCCTTACCCTGCCAAAAGGTGCGGTGGACCTGGGCGAATCGATGCGTGATGCCTGCAACCGCGAACTGCAGGAAGAAATCGGCTTTGCTGCGCGCGAGTTCGTTTATCTGAAGAAAATGAGCCTGTCGCCAAGCTACATGCGAGGGGGCATCGATGTGGTGCTTGCCCGTGACTTGTATCCGTCAAAGCTGGAAGGCGATGAGCCAGAGCCACTGGAGCTGGTTGAGTGGAAGCTCAAGGATCTGACCGAGCTTTACGGCCGCGATGACTTTAACGAAGGTCGTGCAATCGGTGCCTTAGCGGTTGCTGTTGAATATCTGAATGGCCGCTTTGAGGGCACGCCGCTCTAGCGGAATCTGGGTGTAACTTCTGATGTCGAGCAGCGAAGACGAGAAGCTCCGTCTTGAGCATGAAGCGGCCAAGCTGTTTATGCGGGCGTACGAGAAAGAAACCGGCCATAAAATACGGCATTTGTGGCACAACCTTCCGACCAAGCCCGATGTGTCCTGTCTGCTTGAAGGAGATAAGCTCGACATTGAAGTTGCTCATTTATACGGCAGCGAGGCCGAGGCCATGAAAATTCTGGGTCGGTCGCTGAGTGCTGAGACACAGTCGGCTTTGGCGGAACAGGAGCTGGAGCACAATACCGATCAACGCCTGGTCAGTGCACTGAACCGGATACTGCGCCAGAAAGCGGAGAAAACCTATCAGAGCCAGCGTGCCTGGCTACTTATCCGCAACGCACACCCGCAATGGAATGCGCGCAAGATCATTCAATTCATCAATAAAATTCAGGTGCCCGCATCTCACCCGTTTGAGCAGATCTGGATACTTGGCGACATGCATGGCAAATCTGGCATCCTGCAACTGGCCTGAACAGACTATCCCGCGCGCCGCCTGTTAAGACTGTGGTACTGTGCAGCCGGTCATCTTTTATTAATTCTGGGGTTTTATGAGCGTCGAAGGCGCATTACTTACCAGCGGCTCTGTGGGGCGCCACCTGTATCACCAGACGTTGCCTATGGTGATAGGCATTCTGGCACTGATGTCGGTCGGGCTTCTGGATGCTTATTTTATTGGTAATTTAGGCAAGGACCCTCTGACGGCCGTTAGCTTTATCTTCCCGGTGGTGTTTGCTCTGTCCTCGCTTGGTGTCGGAGTGATCGCTGCCATTGCTTCTGTTGTTTCGCGGGCGTTAGGTTCAGGGCAGAAGCACAAGGCGCAGAGTCTGGTGGCTCTGGGAATTGTGGCAGCGGGTATTTTTGGCATTGTTATCACGGTGCTCCTGTTGCTCTTCAAACGCCCATTGTTTGAAGTGATGAATGCTTCTCCAGACCTGTTGCCATTAATCGATTCCTATATGACCCCCTTTGCGTTCGGCTTCCCAATGTTGTTGATTAATATGGGCGGTAATGGTGCTCTGCGTGCTCAGGGCATGGCGGGTAAGGCGTCCCTCATTCTGATGATGATGGCACTGGTCAACCTGATACTCGACCCTATCCTGATTGCCGGTATTGGTAGCTTCGAAGGTTTCGGTATTAAAGGCGCGGCTTACGCCACGGTGGCGGGTTGGACGCTGGCATCCATTCTGGCACTGGTGCTGATTGCGCGAAGCCCTGTCGGCCTGAACTTCTCTCGCCTGAAAGAGGCGCATCCGGGTGAGGATATTCGTGCTCTGTTGAGGGTGGGTGCCCCGGCGGCAGTATCTAATTCCGTAAACCCCGTCGGCCTGTCTATCATGACGGCATTACTGGCGAAGTACGGCGATGCCGCAGTCGCGGGGTTTGGCGCCGGTGGTCGCTTGCAGGCGCTTGCCGTCGTACCTTTGTTGGCGCTCTCGAGTTCGATTGGCGGAATCGTTGGTCAGAACTGGGGGGCAGGCTATGGCGACCGGGCTCGTCGGGCGTTGTGGATGGCCATTGGCTTTTGTGTGGTGTACAGCCTGACGGCGGGCGCTTTGCTGGTAACCTGGCGTGAGTCTCTGGCGACAGTATTTACTGATAGCCCAGCAGTAATTGATGCTATTTCAACGTATCTAATGATCTCTGTCTGGGGGTATGCCGGCTTTGGTGCCCTGATCGTTGTGAATGGTGCGTTTAACGCAATTGATCGTGCTTACTGGGCGCTGGGGCAATCGGTTGTTCGTGTTGCTTTGATTATGGTACCTGTGGCGGTTGGCTTGAGTCTGGTGCTTGAGTCGCGTTCGATTTATGCCGCAGAGCTTATTGCTAACCTGGTCGGTGGCTTAGTGGCTATCATCCTTGGTCGTGCGTTACTGGATGATCGTTGGTTGCGGGCATAATTTCATACTGTTTCCGGGACGATGGTTGGTAAAAATTTAAGCTTTTAAATGAATTCAGTCGAAATATATTGCTCGATAGTTCCGTTTTCAGAATGTAAACGTATAGTCAGGTGATATTGCCAATATACAAGGAGTTAAGATGTCTAAGATAGACGATATCCTCGGAAAAATTGAGTCGTATGAATATACGCGAGAGGAACTGTTGAAACTGAAATTAAATGCTATTCGCGCCAGAACTTGGGGAGAGGAAGGAAAAAACAAACTTCTCGCCGCCATTGAGTATGCGCTTGAGCATATGCCAGTTGATAAAAACAGAAAGACTGATCGAGAAGTTATCATCGACAAAGGCGATTATAAGATCAGCCGTGGGGGGCGTGATGGAGGAAACTTAGCCAGGTTAGAGGCTATTGCGATGAGCTTGTCGAAGGTTCCTGGTATATCGGACATGACGATACTCAAGACTCAGATCAGAATTTATTTATATGGGAAACACTTTTTTGCTGGACTTAAAAGTACAGCTAATGACTGCTGGATTTCCTGTCGCGAGGATCACGGAGTTTCGGAAGAAACCATCTCTGCATGGGGTGAGATTGGCGTAGTAGAGAAGAGCAAAAACTACGATAAACCTTGTATCGGCTTGCGAGCAGATTCGCCAGAAAAACTGGCTGCGGGTATTGCAGCAGTCCAATTTATTTAGACATTGGTAGGCGCGCCGGCTTTAACAATGCTGAATCCAGGGCTAACTATCTTTGACTGATATTAGATATAGCTCGATATTCCCCGCACTTCAGGGAGGCGTCCAGCCGGATGTCTCCAATCGCTACACGATGTAACCTCAATACCGGATTTCTAAAGTGCCCGAACATACGTTTTATCTGGTGGTACTTGCCTTCAGTTAACGTCACTGTTCCAGTATAGGGAGTCAGTCGCTCAAGGGTTGCTGGCTTAGTAGTAATACCTTCGAACGAAAAATAGATGCCTTCTTTAAAGGCCTTCACACACTCGTCGCTTATTGGGTTCTCCAGTGTCACTTCGTACACCTTTGCGACTTTTCTATCGGGTGCCATGAGCGCCTCAGACCAGTCGCTGTCGTTAGTCAGAAGCAGTAAGCCGGAGGAGTTCAGATCCAGTCGCCCGGCAATATGCATATCGCAAAGTTCAGCTTCAGGGAACCCTGCATCACGGAGCACATCAATGACGGTTGGATGAATATCGTCTATTGTGGCACTGACGACACCAACCGGTTTATGCAGCAGGACATAACGGCGAGTGCGATTCTGTAGCTCTTTGCCATCCAGAGTAATACGCGAGAAGTGATCAACCGGTTGATTGATGTCGGTCGCTACCCGTCCGTCTACCGTGACGCGGTTCTGCGCTAAGAGCGAGCGAACCGAGCGCTTCGGTGTGCCTGTGGTAACACTTAAAAACCGATCCAGGCGATAACGCTTCGCGGTCGCCATGTTCAGCGATTTTTCCAGATGTTGGCGACCGCCTTATCATTGCCTAGAAAGCCAACAATTAAACAAACCAGACCGATCAGCCCGAAAATAATCGCCGGGAATGCGCCGCCCGCCTGACCTGCCTGAACAGCAACCCAACCGCCGGCACCCGACAGCACGAGAAACAAACTTCCTACGGCAATCAGAATGGTTCGGTGAGATTCTTTATAAACGTATTCATCTTCGCTGTTTTCAAAAATATTCAGGATCGGAGCAAAGAGTTTTCTTAGAGCGTTTTTCATAGTAAATACTTTTTTATTGTGGCTTTTTACATCACTAGCGGTAACAGAACCGCGTGCAAGGTTGCGGTCAGAGTCATCGCCATCGCGGAATAAGCCGCTTGCTGATTTCCCAGCTCAATCGCACGGCTGGTACCAATGGCATGAGCACAGACACCCAGCGTAAGTCCCATGGCTTTGGGGTCATCGAGTTTAACGGATTTAAGCAAAGGCGGAATCATCAACGCACCGAACACGCCGGTAATGATGACAAACGCAGATGCCAGCGCACCAATACCGCCCAGTTGCTCACTGACCGTGACCGCTACCGGCGTGGTCACCGACTTGGTCGACATCGTAACTGTGATCGTGTCATTGCCGATCCAGAAATGCGCCATCGCCACCGCAACGGCCACCGTGGTACCGCTGCCCAGACTGATCGCCAGCGAGATGCGCAGCCACTCCTTCTTCATCACATGAATAAACTGATAAAGAGGCACAGCCAGCATCACCACCACTGGTCCAAGCATCAAGTGCAGGTACTGCCCGCCCTCCATGTAGGTATCAAAACTGATGCCGGTGACCTCAAGCGCCACAGAGACCAAAATGATGCCCGTCAGAATCGGCGGCAGAAACGCCGTATTACCTAACAGGCGATAGATGTGCTGACCCACAGTAAATGCCGCAATGGTCAGCATCGCCCAGAACAGCGGCATATGCAGAAGCTCATTCAGCATCAGACTTCCTCCGGAACCTCATAATGGCCGCACAGACAATCGCGCCGGGCACAATACTAACCGCCATAATCACCAGCAAGGCAACGCCGTTCTCTGCCAGCAGCTCCTTCTGAGTCACGAGGCCCACACTCACCGGGATAATAAACAGAGGCAACAGCGGCGACAGCGTCTTACTGATCTGCGATAGCGACTCAGGCGCACGCCCGCGAATAATAAGAAACACCAGCAACAGCAGCATACCGATGATGGAGCCCGGCACAGGCGAATCCAGTTGGGACTGGAGCAGGTTGCCTGCGACCAGAAAGAAAAGAAGAATTAAAAGACCAGTCATCTGACAATCACCATGACTCAGGCAGCTTACGGGATGAATGAAAAACGCGAAGTATCTCGACGCGCTTGAGCCTCGTATTAACGCGGTAGGGCACAATGTATCGGGTATTGGGCACAATCAACTCGCGTGTTCCCGGAATACGCCCAGGGTGTCCCAGTGCAGGGTTGTCAGCCAGAAGGCCAATGGCCGAGGTGATACTTTCTACGACTTTTATCGCTGCGCCTGGATCTGTCTCAGCGATGTAATCTGCTTCCTGCGTCAGATTGCTGAGTGCTTTGCGTAGCCACTTGATTTCCATCTATTAGGTCACTTCTTTGGCGACTGCCATTTGCGAAGCGTGTCTGTCACCTCAGTTTCTGACGCAAAGTCACCAGCATCCGCCTCCTTGATCGCATCGAGGGTTTCCTGAATCTGCCATTCATTCAGCTCGACGAATTCACGTAACGCTTCGCTCGCCAGAAACGATTTGGAGCGATGTGTCGCTGTAGCCAGCTTATCCAGCCGTTCTTTGAGCTCAGGTTCTAGCCGTATAGTCATGGTTGTGGACATAGGGCACGCCTCACTATGCTGTGTTCAAGTGTACACAATGTAGCACGGTTTGATCGGAAGTGGATAGCTCGCCATGCAGGTTGACTCTTGTGGGTAATAGGAAAAACATGGGCACCAGCGTGAGAACTTTTCAAGAATCAAAGGAATGAGGAGTGGAATTATTCATAAAAGTATTTGCGTCAGTACTGGCTTCCTTAACGTTGTTTTTCTTGTTGTTGAGCGGCCTCTTTATGCTGCCTGTGGTGTACAGCGGTGAGTTAGAACATTGGGCATCTGCCCTGGGCGTGGCTGGCATGATTTGGGAATATTCTCCTGCACAGCGGTGATCGAAATGCAGGAGGTTAGTGAGTACTTGCGAATTGTAAGCGTTACTTCACAGTTCAGGCGGTCGTTGCTTCCCGCTCAGTAGTTTCAGTTACTGTCTCAGAGTCCATGGACGCCAGACTTCCCAACTCCTGGTCGAATTCGCTGATAAAGCTTTCCATTCTGTCATCGGAAAATTCAGCCGAGGGGTATGACAGGTTCACATTGAAAACGCCATCAATGTTGCAGAGCGTCATAAACATCCCGAAGGTCGGCACTGTAGCGATAACATCTTTTACCCTCGCTGCTTCGCCGGCTTTGTTCAGAAAGTCGAGACTACCAACCGTTGAGAAATGGATGGTCGGCACTGGAATCGTGTCTTTTCTTTTGCCTGCCAATATCCCCAGAGAGTAAAGCTTCTTACCGACGAGAGTGAATGCTTTATCAAGAAGCCAGGGGTAAGAAAGCTTTTTGTGCTTCAGTCTGTCGATTGCGGTAGTGAGTTGGCTTTGCAGGTTTTCCATCATGCGCTGCGGGGATTCCATATCTTTACGGTACGCCCTGAGTATGGAAGTAGTAACGTAATTACCAAATACAGGCGCATCTTTTTCGAAATAAGTGCGCAGATCGTATGAGAGGCGGATGGATACAGTATCGCCGTGCTCTTCGCCGTATCGCTCAAAGAAACTTCGTGCAAGCGCAGTGAGGAAGTAAATATTAAGGCTGTAGCCCATTGATTTGGCTTTCGGCTTCAGGTCGGCCAGTTCATTCTGGAGGTACCGGTGCTTCATAGAAACAGAGCCGATAAAGTCTGTTTTTGTTTCTGCCGGGCTGATGATTTTGTCGTGAGCCGTTTTTTTATTTTCGGCTGAGAGTAATTTCCAGGACTTAAATACCTGGATGGGTGCGGTGATGTAGGGTTTCTGGAATACGCCCGGCACCATTGATGGGTCTTCAAGGGCTTGCGCTATGGTTTCTTTGCCATTCAGGTGCGCCATCAATGACGAGACCATATTAATCCAGCCAACACCGTCACAGGTCATGTGGTGAACTGATATCAGCAGGATGTTTTCTTCGGGCAGGAAGCGGATTTTAATCGGCAGTGCCTGCTGAAGAGTGAATGACTCGTTGAGAAACTCATTCTGGTAATCCTTGAAAGCCTGTGAATCAAAAGGAAGATCTCTCTTTATCTTGAAGGCGTCATCGAATAAAGCGTTGATATGAATTTCATCAGAGATAACTTTCAGGCGCTGCGAGAAAAGCGTCGGTTCTACAATTGTTCTGAGTTTCGGATAGAGATCCATTATGTGCCTGAAGGCGGATCGGATTTCCTCCTCAGAGTGCACCGTCGCAAGCCTCAGCGTAATCATCTGTGAGACGGAGGGTGCAAGGTCCTCGACGACCAGATAGAGAAATTCAGATTTGTTCAGCTTGAGGTATTTGCTGTCGGTTTGCATGATCAAACTCCTTTTGGTGACGTGCACCCCTGATCGTCTTGCCAGGCACTGCATGCGCTTTGGAATCGGTGAGAGATTTTTTCTTTAACAATACTGCGGTTTAAAGAGGCTTGCTACCGTAACGAATGGCTTGTGCTGCTGATGTCTGTCGATTGGCGTGAATAGGCCAGCTAAGGAAAGCGAGACGGGTACTGCGTGGAGTTACTATTGAAAATCACCTACTCAGAGAGAGTAAGTGGTGCGGAAGGAGAGACTCGAACTCTCACACCTTACGGCACCAGAACCTAAATCTGGCGTGTCTACCAATTCCACCACATCCGCGAGAGCGA
>NZ_DDKU01000051.1:2366-2566 GCF_002339775.1 Thalassolituus sp. UBA2590 | reverse complement strand
AGTTCGATGCTGCCTTCGGTGGCACCCGCCGTGACGAAGAAAAGTCCCGTGCAAAAGAGCGTGTCTACTCTTTCCGAGACAGTAAACACCGCTGGGATCCTAAGAACCAGCGTCCAGAGCTGTGGAACATCTATAACGGTAAAGTAAACAAAGGCGAAAGCATCCGTGTTTTCCCTCTGTCAAACTGGACCGAACTCGAT
>NZ_DDKU01000051.1:0-2065 GCF_002339775.1 Thalassolituus sp. UBA2590 | reverse complement strand
GTCAAACTGGACCGAACTCGATATCTGGCAGTACATCTATCTCGAAGATATCCCACTGGTACCCCTGTACTTTGCTGACAAGCGTCCTGTCGTCGAGCGCGATGGCATGCTGATTATGGTCGACGACGACCGTATGCCTCTTGAAGAAGGCGAAGTACCAGAGATGAAATCTGTACGTTTCCGTACCCTGGGTTGTTACCCGCTGACTGGCGCGGTTGAATCTGAAGCCGCAACACTCCCTGAAATCATTCAGGAAATGCTGCTGACCACCACATCAGAACGCCAGGGCCGCGCCATTGATCACGACTCATCAGGTTCGATGGAGAAGAAAAAACAGGAGGGGTACTTCTAATGTCACACCAATCCGATCTGATTGCTTCCGATATCCTTGAGTACCTGAAGCAGCACGAAAACAAACAAATGCTGCGTTTCCTGACCTGCGGAAACGTGGACGACGGCAAATCCACCCTGATCGGCCGTCTTCTGCACGACTCGAAAATGATCTATGAAGATCAGCTGGCAGCGATCGAAAAAGACACGGCGAAATCCGGCACTACCGGCGAGAAAATCGACCTGGCCCTGCTGGTTGATGGTCTCGCCGCTGAGCGTGAGCAAGGCATTACCATTGACGTAGCTTACCGCTACTTCTCAACCGCCAAGCGTAAGTTCATCATTGCTGACACCCCGGGACATGAGCAGTACACCCGCAACATGGCGACCGGCGCGTCGACCTGTGACCTTGCAATCATCCTGATTGATGCCCGTTACGGTGTGCAGACTCAGACCAAACGCCACAGCTTTATTGCTTCTCTGCTAGGCATCAAACACGTGGTGGTTGCGGTCAACAAGATGGACCTGATGGACTTCAGTGAAGACCGCTTCAATGAAATCCGTGAAGACTACCTTGAGTTTGCCGGCAAACTGAATCTGGAAGACATTCGCTTTGTACCTATGTCTGCCCTGGACGGCGATAATGTTGTAGAACGCTCCGAGCGCTCAACATGGTTCAAAGGTCAGACCCTGATGGAGATTCTTGAGACCGTCGAAATTGACGAAGATAAGAACCTCGACAACTTCCGTCTGCCAGTGCAATACGTAAACCGCCCTAACCTCGACTTCCGCGGCTTCTGCGGCACGATTGCCTCAGGCACGATCAAGCCGGGTGAAACCATCATGGCGTTGCCATCGCAGAAGACCAGTAAGGTCGAAAGCATTGTCACCTATGAAGGCAACCTGGAAGAAGCATTCGTTGGCCAGGCCATCACACTGACACTGGAAGACGAAATTGACATTAGTCGTGGTGACGTCATCGTTAAAGCGAATGACCTTCCAGAAGTAGGTAGCAAGCTGAACGCGAACATCGTCTGGATGACCGAAGGCGCAATGGTGCCGGGCAAGCCCTACGACCTTAAGTTTGCCTCCAGCGCGACTACAGGTACCTTCACCCAGATTCATCACCTGATCGATGTGAATACGCTTGAGCACAGCGCGGCTGAACAAGTTGCGCTCAATGAGATCGCGCTGGTTGAAGTGTCTCTGGATAAAGCGATTCCATTTGATACCTACGGAAAAATCCCGGGTACAGGTGCTTTCATCATTATTGATCGCCTTAGCAACGTCACAATCGGTGCCGGTATGATCGTTGGTGCTGCAGCGGCTGACGGCAGCAACACATCACCAGTGTCTGCTGACGAAAAAGCACGTCGCTTCAACCAGAAGCCTGCCATCGTTGCGGTGAACGCTGCTAACGCGGAAGACATCGTCAATGCTCTGGATCGTCGTCTGTACGAAATGGGCCGTGTTTCCGGCATTGCCACTGCGGAAACCGCTCAGGTTCTGAAGGCAAACGGTCTGGTTGCTTTGGTTGCCGGCGGTGCTGACGGCGCTGATATCAGCCTGGCAGCAGATCAGGAGTCTCTGGACAACCTGGTGGCCGACCTGCAGGAGCAAGGTATTATCTGATCTCAGGTCAACGCTGATACCTGAAAAGCCCGGATTCCGGTGGCAGAGAAAGCCTCTGCCACCTGCCTTCGGGCTTTTTTATGCGTGTAATCCGGATATCCGG
>NZ_DDKU01000050.1:25007-37676 GCF_002339775.1 Thalassolituus sp. UBA2590 | reverse complement strand
AGGCGATCTCAACACTCAAAGATCACCTACCTAATGTGGAAACACGTGTAGCTGCGGTGTTCCGTCGCAATACCGCCATTGAGCCCAAGGGTGATACCGTCATCGAAGCCGACGATGAGGTGTTCTTTATTGCGGGTCGTGAGCACATTCACACCGTGATGAGTGAGTTGCGTCGTGCGGAAGACTCATACAAACGAGTCATCATTGCTGGTGGCGGTAACATCGGTTACCGGCTCGCTAAAGCGCTGGAGAAACGCTACCGGCTGAAAATAATCGAGCACAACCCTGAGCGTGCGCGCTACCTGAGTGAAAATCTCGACCGCACCGTTGTCCTGCATGGCAGTGGTACGGATAAAAGCCTGCTCGAAGAAGAGAATATTGAGAATACCGACGTCTTCTGTGCCCTGACCAACGATGACGAGGTGAATATCATGGCCTCGCTGTTGGCGAAGCGCCATGGCGCCCGTAAAGTGATGACCCTGATTAACAAAGCGGCCTACGTGGATCTGGTGCAGGGCGGCATGATTGACGTGGCGATCTCACCACAACAGGCAACCATCGGCAGCCTGCTGACGCATGTTCGTCGGGGCGATGTGGTTAATGTTCACAGCCTGCGCCGTGGCGCTGCTGAAGCCATCGAGGCTATCGCTCACGGTGACAGCATGTCATCTAAGGTGGTCGGGCGTCGTGTGGGTGAAATTAAATTACCGCCGGGCACGACAATCGGTGCCATCGTTCGCGGCGATGACGTCATTATGGGACGCTCTGATGTCGTGGTTGAATCGGATGATCACGTCATTCTGTTTGTGATGGATAAACGCCACATCGCCGATGTGGAACGACTCTTCCAGGTGGGCTTGGGCTTCTTCTGATATGCACTTTACTGTGATTGCCCGGGTACTGGGCATCTTCCTGATGTTGTTCAGCCTGACCATGCTGCCGCCTATGGTTGTATCCATGTGGTACGACGATGGCGCTACCGAAGCCTTCAGCGTCGCTATGTCTCTCGTTCTTGGGATCGGCTTCTTCAGCTGGTTGCCATTTCGCGGTGTTAAAAAAGAACTCAAAACCAGAGACGGATTTATCGTCGCAGCCTTGTTCTGGCTGACGCTGGGTCTGGCAGGCACATTACCTTTTATGCTCGCCGAAAACCCCGGCCTGAGCTTTGCCGATGCCTTTTTCGAATCCCTCTCGGGCTGGACAACCACCGGTGCGACGGTGATGACGGGCCTCGAATATCTGCCGAAATCGATCCTCTGGTATCGTCAGCAACTGCAGTGGCTGGGCGGCATGGGGATTATCGTTCTGGCCGTGGCTATTCTGCCGATGCTCGGTATTGGTGGCATGCAGCTGTTCCGCGCTGAAATGCCGGGCCCTCTGAAAGACTCGAAACTTACTCCGCGTATCACTGAGACTGCGAAAGCGCTCTGGTACATCTACCTGTCGCTGACCATTGCCTGCGCACTGGCTTACTGGCTCGCGGGTATGAACACCTTTGATGCCATCGCGCACAGCTTCTCGACGGTCGGTATCGGGGGCTTCTCAACCTATGACGCGTCCATGGGGCACTTCGACAGCGCACTGATCGAAGCCATTGCCATGTTCTTTATGCTGGTGGCGGCACTTAATTTCTCGCTGCATTTCTATGCCTGGCGGTACAAAACCGTGCGCCATTACTTCGTTGATTCCGAAGTGAAGTTCTTTCTGTTCGTCATGTTTGGTGGTGCATTACTGACCGTCATTGCACTCTGGATGACGGATACCTATGACTTTGGTGGCGCGGTTCGCTACGGCTTATTCGAGCTGGTGTCGGTTGCCACGACGGCTGGCTTCGGCACTGCTGACTTCTCGGTCTGGCCGGTATTCCTGCCTGTACTGCTCTTTATGATGGCATTCATCGGTGGCTGTGCGGGTTCGACCGGTGGTGGCATGAAAGCCATTCGTATCCTGTTGGTATTCAAACAGGGCCTGCGCGAGATTCATCGACTGATTCACCCCAATGCCATCATTCCGGTTAAGCTCGGCAAGCAACCGGTAGCCGACCGGATTCTGGAATCGGTCTGGGGATTCTTCGCGCTCTATGTGGTCACCTTTATGGTGATGATGCTGGCTTTGATGGCGACCGGGCTGGATCAGGTCACCGCGTTCTCAGCCGTTGGCTCCTGCCTCAATAACCTCGGCCCGGGGCTTGGCGAGGTCTCTGCGCACTACGGTAATATCTCCGATACCGCTAAGTGGATTCTGGCCCTGACCATGCTGCTCGGGCGTCTGGAGATTTTCACTTTACTGGTTCTGATTACCCCGAGTTTCTGGCGGAGTTGATGTTGAAAGTTAGGGACAGGGATATGCCTTCTAAGATCAGGTTGCAACGTGTCAGTGATCAGCGTTTGTTCATTGCAATCGCTGCTGTCGTTCCCTTGTTCTTTATCACTTTAGCTTATGTTGAACAGGGCTGGAGTTTGTTTGACCCGAAAGGACAGATTTGCATAGCTGTGTCAGCTCTCCTTTTGACCGCCTACTGGTGGCTACCTTCAGGCTTCTTCCCGAAATCACACAGGGAATCGATTGAGGTTGATCAAAAGAGCCTCCAGATTGTGCGCGGAAAACAGGTATGGAGAGGGAATTTTAGTGATTGGCAGGCGTTCAAGGTTGAAATGGTTGTCAGTCAGCTCGGTTATAACTGTTGCTTGATTTTCTACGGACGTGAGGGGAAGGAATTCAGCTTCTACTTCCGTAACTTTATGGCATCAGAGATTGAAAGGTTTCTGAAGGACACTCCTCTCCGTAAATGGCAATGAATTGATAAGCTAAACCCAATTTTCTACTCGTAGACCAGGAACCCGTTGAAACTCACGCTCGTTATTGGTCACAACGATAAGACCGAGAGAGCGGGCATGCCCTGCGATCATTTGATCGTACGGGCCGATAGGACATCCACTACGAGCAAGTTCAGCCCGGATCTGCCCGACGTGCTGCGCAGCGTGCGCGCCAAAGTCCAGAACTTCCAGTCGGCTCGCAAACGATTCGACAACTTTCAGATTACGCTCGGGATTGGTAGATTTTTCCGCACCGTATAACAATTCCATCAGGGTGATAGAGGATATTGCCATCTGCCCATCGTGTGCATTGAATCTTTCCCGGACCTGCTCAGGTTTGTTTTTAATTGTGTAGATCACGATATTAGTATCGAGCAGATACTTTATCATCAGAAGTCCTCTCGCGATTGCTCCCTCGGTTGTTCACGCTCAGACATAAAGTCATCCGTAGCGCGCAAACCTTCAAACCAACTATCCCAGCTCTCACCAACTGGAGTGATGATGCGTGCGTTTCCGACAGAAAAGATATTCACCTTTTTCACATCGTCCGCAAACTCAAGAGCTCTAGGAATTCTTATCGCTTGATTCTTGTTGTTCGAGAATATGGATGCTTCTGCCATAAAACTAGCCTCACTATACAGAAGGTTGGTTCAGTTAATATGATATTCGATTCAGTATATGTCAACAGCATATACCTGGTGGGATTGATGCTCCGCTGACTAGCGAACGCTGCCGCTGCCTTTAGGAGCGCGGGGTATTTGGTTCAGACGAAGCTTCACCAGGGCATACCCAAACAGATACAGGGTCGCGATCAGAAGTGCGGCGGCAGTACCCAGCTGCAGTCCAAGTAAGGGATAAATCTGAGTGACCGAGACGACGTAAATCACCATAGACACCAGACCCTCAGGGTACTGTTTGACTGTTGCGGCGACAACGGGCGCACCGTAGCTTAGTTGCAATACGATGAGTGTCGGGAAAAAACTAACCGGAAACGCTGCCAATAAGCCCGCCTGTGAGGGGGAAAGCCAGTGCGCCAGCGCGGTAATCCCGAGTACGCTGATGGTAGCCATGACCGCACGGAACAGAATCGCTGGTGCCGGACGTTGCCAGAGGTTGTCGCTGTTCAGTGCGACTTTGGCGTCAGGTACAGACCGGAGAAGCCGGCTTGCTGCGGCGATAAGAGTCAGCATAATCAGCGCGTTCTGCCACCAGTTGGCGTTCCAGTATTGTAGCGGCGCAACCGTCGTCAGAAATGCGCTGAGCGCCAGCAGTGCAGGGATCAATACGTGTCTTGGCCGGTGCCAGCGACGGCTTGCGTATAAGTAGCTGATGGCCAGTGCCAGGCTGCCTGTCAGTCCAATCAGAGTATGTGTCGCGCCTTCCGCTGCGAAATCAGAGCCCAGTTCAAACCCCATAAAGTAGAGAGTGATAGCACTACCCAGCGGGAAGCCGGCCAGTACGCCCGCCCAGGCGGGGCCATAGCGCCGTGCGACAACGGCCAGCATAACGACCGTTAGAAACGTAACCAGTATCTTCGTGAGTAAGAGCAGCAAAAGGAGAACCTCAGACGTAATTCCGCGATGATAGCTGACGCTCAGAGTAGTGTCAGGTGAAGATCAATACAGTAAAACGGGCCATATAGAGGTGTTTGTTATCTTATCGGGTCACTTTGGCGCACCCTGACTAAACTCGCTGGCGAGGCCGTTTAACGGGGCATATTCTGGTTCCTGCAACAGTAGCCAGAGGGATGCGGTACTGGCTTATTCTCGCGAACGACGCAGGGATAAGAACAATGATAATAAAACCAACCGTAAGTCTGGTGGCACTCCTGCTACCAATGTCAGCACTGGCTGAACTGCAATCTCTTGACGAATATGCCATGAGTACAGTTTCCGGGCAGTCCGGGATCAGTATTGAAATGGAAGCTCAGATGGATATCGGTGAAATCATTTATACCGATGAGGGCTCTCTCGCAATTACTGAGGTCTTTCTTGGTGGTGCTGACCGTGATGATCTGTTTGTCGAAGGTTATACCGCAGCCAATGGCGGTACCCCTTTTATTCAGAATGTGTCCTCGCTTCTCGATGACCTGAAGTTGGATATCGATATCTCAGCAGAGGGCGAATTGTCGCTTAAATTTTTCCCGGTTGGTTTTGCCGCACCTGTGGATTTCAGCATCCGTACAGAAGCCTGGGAAATACGCGATGCCGATGGTGCTCCCAAATTTACTCTGATTGATAACTTTAAGATGGACGGCATCTTTACCCAGTTATGGGCCAAAATTGGGTACGACGATGAACTCGGAACAGATCGTCTGAATCTGGAAATGATGATCGGCATCGATGATCTCGACTTTGATATGCCGGCACTTGGTCTGGCGATACGTGACTTCCGCATGACCCGCTCTGACTACGACGACAACCCTAATCTATTGAGTGCCAACGCGCAGATTGAGGCAGATATATACAGCGGCCAGAACTCCCAGGGCGGTGGTGCACTCGCAATCGATAATATCGGGATGAATGCGGATATCACTGTTGGGTCCATTCAGGTAGGTGGACGCTCAATCGGTTCAATGAAAGTCGATAACCTCAATATGGTTGGCGGCAGTCTGAAAATTTACGGCCACTGAAACCCTCCACTCAGTGGGTTTTGCCAGCTTACCAGGGGCGGTAAGCTGGCTTTTTTGTGTCTGGCCCTCTGTCTCTTCTTAGTTGCGAGTTGCCCCACTGATCAAGCTCTGTACAATGCCGGCTTTTCCGCCTGAGTTCTTCGGGTGCGTGTCTTAATAGTAAGTGAGCAGTTACTTATGTTGAATACTCTGAAGCGCGAGTGGTTTTCAAACGTTCGCGGCGATCTCTTGTCGGGCACGGTCGTTGCTCTGGCTTTGATTCCTGAGGCCATTGCCTTTTCTATTATCGCCGGAGTCGACCCGAAGGTCGGCCTTTACGCGTCTTTCTGTATCGCGGTTATCATCGCCATTGTGGGTGGTCGTCCGGGCATGATCTCGGCAGCAACGGGTGCAATGGCGCTGCTGATGGTGACCTTGGTAAAAGAGCACGGTCTGCAGTATCTGCTCGCGGCCTCGCTACTCTGTGGTGTGATTCAGATAGGGGCGGGCTTCTTAAAACTCGGAGACCTGATGCGTTTCGTGTCGCGGTCTGTGGTGACAGGTTTTGTGAATGCACTGGCGATCCTCATCTTTATGGCGCAATTGCCTGAGCTGACGAACGTGACCTGGCATGTATACGCCATGACCGCCGCAGGTCTGGGTATCATCTACCTGTTCCCTTATGTGCCTAAAGTAGGCAGTTGGCTCCCGTCGCCGCTGGTGTGCATTCTTACCATGACAGCCGTTGCGATCTACTTTGGAATCGATGTACGTACCGTGGCTGACATGGGTGAATTGCCGGATACCTTGCCTATTTTCCTCTGGCCAGACGTACCGCTGACGCTGGAAACTCTGTGGATTATTCTGCCGTACTCGGCTGCTCTGGCGGCCGTTGGTTTGCTGGAGTCGATGATGACAGCCACCATCGTTGACGAACTCACCGATACCGACAGTGATAAAAACCGCGAATGTAAGGGGCAGGGTGTGGCTAACATCGGTTCTTCCTTGCTGGGCGGCATGGCAGGTTGCGCAATGATCGGTCAGTCGATCATTAACGTGAAATCCGGAGGACGTGGTCGATTATCCACCTTTGTTGCGGGTCTGTTCCTGTTGATTATGGTGGTCTTCCTTGATGAGTGGATCGGTCAGATTCCGATGGCCGCATTGGTTGCTGTGATGATCATGGTGTCGATTGGCACTTTCTCCTGGGAGTCGGTGATCAACCTTAAGAAACACCCGTTATCCACCAATATTGTGATGCTGGCCACAGTCTCTGTGGTTGTTGCGACGCACAACCTTGCACTGGGTGTACTCGTTGGCGTCCTGCTGGCATCCTTGTTCTTTGCTAACAAGATTGGCCGTTTCATGGTCGTGAAAAGCGAGCAGGATGCACCGGGCGAACGCACCTATAAGGTGATTGGCCAGGTGTTCTTTGCGTCGTCGGATGCGTTCAGTAAGTCATTCGATTTCCGCGAAGCGGCTTCTAAAGTCACTATTGATCTGACGCATGCCCATTTCTGGGATATTACGTCAGTATCTGCTCTGGATAAGGTGGTGATTAAGTTCCGCCGCGAGGGAGCAGAGGTCGAGCTGCTTGGAATGAATGAAGCCAGTGCCACGATTGTCGACCGTTTCGGTGTTCATGATAAGCCGGAAGAAGTCGAGAAAATGATGGCAGGTCACTAACAGGCCGCCATTAACAATCGGTGAGGTTCACGCGCTGGTTTCGCTGTCGAAAGAGAGTGAGAAGGAGTAACGATGAAACAGATTACGGCATGTATTGATGCCTCCCCGGGTGCAATGGCGGTGGTGGATGCCGCTTCCTGGGTCAGCCAGCGCCTGCAACAACCACTGACTCTGCTGCACACTCTTGAGAAGGTCGATAAGAATGCGGCTGACCTTAGTGGCAGCATTGGTTTTGGCAGCCGCGAGCATTTGCTGGAGCAGCTCACTGAGCTGGATGCTCAGCGTGCGAAGCTGGCGATTGAAAGTAGTCGTATCATGCTCGAGTCTGCAGAAAAGCGGGCGAAAGAGCACGGTGCTCAGGACTGCACTGTTCAGCAGCGTCACGGTCGTCTGTCGGAGGAAGTGCTGTCCCTCGTTGACGATACTCGTGTGCTGGTAATGGGACGTCAGGGGGAAGACCATCCGGACCCGACGGTTGCTACGCTGGGCAGTCAGTTGGAGACGGTACTCCGTTCAGTATCCTGTCCGGTGCTGATTACAACGGGCGTATCTTTTCGTACACCTACGCGCTTTATGGTGGCGTATGACGGCAGTGAAGCTGTCGAACGTGCGTTAGATGCGTACGCTGACAGCCCACTTCTGAAAGAAGCAGAGTGTCATCTGGTCATGGTCAACCACACCGATGCAGAGCATGTCGCTAAGTTTACGACTGCACAGCAACGATTGGAGAAAGCTGGCTTTAACGTGGTGACTCGTAAATGCGAGGGCGATGTCCTGTCGATTCTCAATGACTATCAGTTTCGTCATCAGATCGATCTGATTGTGATGGGCGCCTACGGCCACTCGCGTATCCGTCAGTTCTTCGTTGGTTCGCATACCCGCAATATGGTCAGCCACAGCAAAGTACCTATTCTGCTGCTGCGTTAACGTAGTCATGATAGAAGTGCTGCGCTGACAGAAAGAAAAGGGGCCATCGGCCCCTTTTTTATTTTGAGTCTTATCTGACAGCCTTCACTATCGACTGAGGCTCGCTTTGTTGTGACTTCGCCTGTGAAGCCAGAAGTAGAGCACAGGCACAACAAACAAGGTTAATGTGGTTGCCGAGATAATGCCGCCGATCACCACAGTGGCGAGTGGCCGTTGTACTTCTGCGCCAATACCCGTATTTAAAGCCATCGGTACGAAGCCAAGCCCCGCAACCAGAGCTGTCATCAATACCGGGCGCAAACGCATGGTCGCGCCCTGAATGACAGCGTCGCGCAAAGCGACGCCCTGATCACGCAGTTGGCGAATGAAGGTCAGCATGACGAGGCCGTTCAGTACCGAGATTCCGGACAGTGCGATAAAGCCCACGGCCGCTGAGATAGACATAGGCATTCCTCTCAACCACAGCAGGAATATTCCGCCGGTCAGGGCCAGTGGTACACCGCTGAAGATAATTAAGGCACCGCGCAGATTCCCGAACGCCGAGATCAGCACGAACAGGATAAGCGCCAGAGTGGCTGGTACCACCCAGCGCAGCCTTGCTTCGGCTGACTGGAGTTGCTCGAAAGTGCCGCCGTATTCCAGCCAGTAACCGCTGGGTAAACTCACCTCTGAGGCCGCTTTCTGCCGGACCTCTTTGACGAAACTGCCGAGATCACGACCACGCACATTGGCACTGACGACGATGCGACGCTTGCCGTTTTCGCGACTGATTTGTGCCGGAGCTGGCGCGAGAACGACATCCGCGACTTCGCTCAGAGGCACAAATCCGCCATCAGCGAGCGGTATAGGAAGCGCTTTGATCAGGTCTGCATTCTCGCGCAGAGGCTCGGGAAACCTGACGACCAGGGGAATGCGTTGGTCCCCACGATAGATCAGCCCCGCTTGCTGTCCGCCGACAGCCGTCGATAGCAGAGACTGAATATCATCGACCGTCAAACCATAGGCCGCCAATTTCTGGTGGTTTGGATGAAGTGTCAGCACGGGTAGCCCTGTGACCTGCTCGACCCGGACATCGGCGCTACCGTCCACTGAGTTAAGCAGGGCAGCAACCTCATTCGCTGCAGTAAGAAGCTGGCTCAGGTCATCACCGAACACTTTGACGCCAAGGTCGGCGCGTACTCCAGAGATCAGTTCGTTGAAGCGCATCTGGATGGGCTGAGTGAATTCATAGTTATTACCCGGGAGTTCCCGCACGCTGGCTTCAATCTGCTCTACCAGATCCGCTTTATGCCGCTCCGGGTCCGGCCATTGTGCCTTGGGCTTGAGGATGATGAAGGTATCCGCGACATTGGGCGGCATAGGGTCGGTCGCGATCTCCGGTGTGCCAAGCCGGGAGAAAACAGTCTTAACTTCAGGGAAGGTAAGAAGGCGCTCCTCAAGTAATACCTGCATATCTAACGACTGTTGTAGAGAGGTGCCGGGAATACGCAAGGCATGGAGTGCAATATCCCCTTCATCCAGCTGAGGAATGAATTCTGAACCGAGGCGAGTGCTGAGAATCACGGCGCCAACGATAAGCAGGGCGGCAGAGCCGATCAAGATCACAGGAGCCCGCAAGGCAGTGCGCAGAAGTCGCTCATAAAGTGACTGGTAGCCGTATCGCTTTGATTCGACAGACGACGCGCCAGATGGCTCGGTATGATGAACGCCTGTCCCGTTCCTCAGAAACACAGCGATAGCGGCAGGCACCAGCGTGATACTGATGATCATGGCGGAGAGCAGGGCGATCACCACGGTCGCTGCCATCGGATGAAACATCTTTCCTTCGATGCCGGTGAGGCTGAAGATGGGGATATACACCAGAGTGATGATGGCGACGCCGAACAGGCTGGGTTTCATCACCTCTGCGGTTGCTGAGTACACCAGTTCAAGACGCTCGCGCAAGGTCAGGGCTGACCCGCTGGCGCTCAGGCGCCTCACGCAGTTTTCGACGATGATGACAGCGCCATCAACGATCAGGCCGAAGTCCAGAGCGCCCAGACTCATGAGGTTGGCAGATACGCCGGCCTGAACCATGCCGGTGATTGTTGCCAGCATCGCCAGAGGGATAACCGCGGCGGTAATCAGTGCTGCACGCAGATTGCGCAACATGATGAACAAAACAAAAATAACCAACAAAGCGCCTTCAAGTAGGTTGGTCTGTACCGTCGCCAGCGTCTTGCCCACCAGGTCTGTGCGGTTGTAAACGACTTCGGTCGTCACGCCATCGGGGAGACTGGTTGCGATATCTTGCAGGCGGCGTTTAAGCGCTTCCGCAACCTCTTTCGGGTTTTCCCCCATCAGCATCATGGCACTGCCCAGTACGGTTTCTGAGCCACCGCGTGTCGCCGCGCCTGTGCGTAACTCTTCGCCCTGAGTGACCTCAGCAAGGTCCCGGATGCGCACAATGGCCGTACCGTTGCGAGCCACCACGGTATCGCGGATATCTTCTATCGACTTCAGTTGACCGACGGCTCTTACCAGCTGTTGTTCCCCATGGACTTCGATATAGCCTGCGCCACGATTGCTGTTGTTGCGCCTGATCGCGGAGACCAGCTGAGGCACCGTGATCTGGTGTTGCAGTAACAAGGCTGGGTCAGGGCGGATATGAATCTGCTCTTCGAAGCCACCGCTGGTATTGATCTCGGCGACGCCCGCAACCTGAGCCAGTTGCGGGCGTATTATCCAGTCCTGCACGGTACGCAAAGCCATTGCATCGTACGGGCTGCCATCCGGCTGACGAGCATCGCTGTCGGCCGTGACGGTATAACTGAAGATTTCACCCAGTCCGGTACTGATTGGCCCCATCACCGGCTTCAGACCTTCAGGTAGGGCGTCGCTGATTTGGCCCAGTCGCTGATCAATCAGATTTCGTGCGTGATAGATATCAGTGCCGTCTTTGAAGACGACCGTCACCTGTGACAGGCCGTAGCGCGATAAAGAGCGCGTATATTCGAGTTGTGGCAAGCCGTAGAGCGCAGTTTCTACCGGAAACGTCACCCGTTGCTCGGCTTCCAGAGGCGAGTATCCGGTAGCTTCCGTATTAATCTGAACCTGAACGTTGGTGATGTCCGGTACAGCATCAATGGGTAAATAGCGATAACTCCAGAGTCCGGCGGCAATCAGAACCAGGCTGGAGGCCAGCATCATGAAGCGTCGCTCCACTGCCAGCCGTATTATGGCATTCAGCATGTGACCTCCTTAGTGCTGATGGGCAGCACCGGATTTTCCGATGTCTGCTTTTATCAGGTAGCTGTTGTCGGTCACGTATTCTTCGCCCGGATTCAGCCCGGCCGTTATTTCGGTGAACTTCTCGTCACTGGCGCCGGTGGTAACCGGGCGTGCCTGGTACTCGCCGTCGTGATGTACAAACACCACGGTATTGCCTTCGTGGGTTTGCAGAGCACGATTCTCGACTCTTACCTGCGCGACGGTTTCGGCGGTTGTGATGTGAACAAGTGTCACCTCGCCCGGCGTCAGGTCGTCATGTGAGTTGGACACCTTAGCCCGCGCTCGCCAGTAGGGCCGGCCATGAGCGGGAGGGGCAATGGAATCGATCTGTGTCGAGATATTGTGGGCAGGCAGAGTTACTGGCTGTCCAGCTGCAACCTGAGTCCTTTGAGATGGGTGTACTGGGATTTCCAGCCAGAGCCCGGACAGGTCAACGATCACAAATAAGGGTTCGCTGCTCGCCAGGTTGCCTGACGCCGCATGGCTGTCGCTGATAACGCCTGAAATCGGTGATCTGACCTCATAGCGACTCAGGCTTTCATTGCTTTCGATGGTGGCCAGTGTTTGCCCTTTCTTAACGCTATCGCCGGGGGCGACCCGGACATCGGTAATCAGGCCGGGAAAGCGCCCGCTGAGCTGGATCTCCTGTTGAGGCGGTACTACCAGAGTCGCGAAGATGGGGAGTGTTTCGTTTACAGCACCAGACGATGCAACCGCCGTTATGATGCCGTTTGCGGTGGCCATCGCAGCAGAGATCTTCGTCGTCTCGCTACTATTATCATGCTCATGCTCATGCTCATGCTCTTGGTCATGACTATGCTGTTGTTCATGGCTATGCCCGTGGCCTTCTTCGTGCTCATGATCGCCAGATGCGTGTACTGTTAAAGACAGGCTAAGCAGCAGGCAGATAGCCAGAGAGTGTGGTCGATACATCATTGTGGGGTGTCCTGTGTTGTCTGGTTACTTACTGCCCGGGCGGTTAATTCTTCTATCAGGGTGCGGCTGATCAGAGCGGCGCTGGCACTGCTGATCAGCTGGCGCTCAGCCTCAATCAGTTCTTCCCGAGCGATATGCCAGTCCTGATAGCGGTAACGACCCTGGGCGTATCCCTGCCCGACCTCATCCATGGCTCGTTTAAGTAATGGGATGATTTTTTGTTGGTAGGTAATCACGCTGGCGGAGTGTTGCTGCAAGGCGCTCCAGGCGGTGTGAAGTCTTTGGGTTACTTCTCGTTTATGGGCCTGGTATTCATATTCACTCGCGACGGCACGCTGGCGGGCTGAAGTGGCTGCGGATGATCCGCGACGACCGCTGAAAAGAGGGATGCTGGCGGCCGCGCTCAGAGCCTCATCGCGACTC